>JAUXDV010000332.1 GCA_030620735.1 Gammaproteobacteria bacterium | reverse complement strand
CAGAGATCGCTGTGCTGACAAAGAGTGAAGTGGATAGCCACCCTTTTCTCTCCAGGCTGGGACCCGACGTGCTCTCGGCGCAAACAACAGCCGGGATTCTGCTGCAGCGGCTCATGGATGAGCGATTTAGAAGAAGGCAATTAGCGACTCTGTTGACCAATCAATCCTTCATAGCCGGAATTGGAAATTATCTGCGCTGCGAAATACTGTTTGTGTGCCGGTTGCACCCCTGCATGAAACCCACACAGCTGTCACAGCAGCAACTGGCTCTGCTCACCCAATCCCTGCTTGATGTGCCGCGTCAATCCTATGCAAGCGGAGGCATCACGCACCACCTTGCCACGGCAAAAACGATGATGCAGCATGGAGCCACGCTGGAAGATGCGAGGTTCCGGGTCTTCCGCCGCGAAGGCAAACCCTGTTACCGATGCGGAACCCGGATCATACGTCAAAACAGCGGCGGTCAACCCGGTTATCTCTGCCCGCAATGCCAGAAAAATGCATAGTCATTGCAGCACACTTTACAGATCCATCACCGGGTATCTCTGTGTCGACAACCCCAGCTTCTGCAGGTAGTTTTGCACGCTGTTGCTGCCGCCAAGATGCGCGGCCCCTAGCGCAAAAAAATGACTCTCCCCGGGGTGCAGTCTCAGGATTTCAGTAATGCTGTTTGCCATAGTCTTGTTTCGGTCGGTAATCAGACTCTTGATTGCGCGCTGCTGCAATGCGTTATTTCGAGACATGGGGAACTCGATCATATGGTGAATGTTTTCGACATTACCCGTCAGATACCACTGGATCATAATCTCCGAGATGCTGGTATGCTCCTCTTCAGCCTCGTCCATCTGTAACAATTTGTTCTCAAGCATCTCAATCTGCTCCTGTTCGGAAAACTGATCCAGATAGCTTAACTGCTGCTCTACGCTTTCAAGACCGCCGACTCTTTTACCAGCCTGTTGCGCCAATTGATAGAGTGTCAGGTCAAGTGACTCGCCTTGCGGATGTTTTGACTGGTTTTCCAGCGCGACCAGTGACATCATGACACCCCATGTTTTCATGCCGATAAAGGAGGCGCCTGCCGAGAGTCCCAGGTTAATCTTTTTCAGCCGCTGCTGGAGTCTCGAAAATGTTTGTCGGGGCAGCACGTCCGCCAGGGTTTTCTGGTCATCACGCAGCATACCGAGAGTTGCTCTCAACTGCATGCGGCTATCCATAGGAATCTCGGCATAGTACGCGTTGCTTTGCTCAAAAGCGTTCTGGACTACGCCTGGCAGAGTTGCAACACGTTCATCAGGGAGGTGGATGACGCCAAACAGCCACGAGGGTGGAGATGAGTTTATTTTCCACAGAAGCGGGTTCTGTACCGCAAGCGCATCTGTGGCGAAAACACTGCCTGTAACAGATAGAAGCATCGCGCTAATCGCAAAGATGAATCGCAGGGAAAAGCGCAAAAGTAGAACCGCATTGCTATCCATTCCTGTTCCTCATCGTTATAATCTAGCATGGTGATTGGGTTAATGCTATGTAAAACGTCGAAGCGCTCTTGTCCTGGTCGGGTTCTATTGTAGTTTCTGTTAAAGCAGGTCATTCGTGTGAATTCATGGTTTCATGTTTTTCCGGCCAGAGCCGTCAACTACGTTGAAAAGGCCATTGAATAAATACGCTTTATTCATCGGGTTGTCTAGCTGTTTTAAGTGCGATAGCCCTGGAGTACAGGCTATCACCGTGACTAATGCTGAACCACTCAGGTATAATTTAAAAAGATCTCTTTCCCCTTCCCTGCTTCCTCTCCATTGGCTACATAAATAGTGAATGGCATCAATACTTTACCGAGAATTATTAATGAACAATGATACAAATGTTACCTGGCATGAGCACAGGGTCTCGCGAGAGATTCGAGAAAAGAAAAATGCTCACAAAGGTTGTGTGATCTGGTTTACCGGATTAAGTGGCTCAGGTAAAAGCACTATTGCGAATACGCTGGATCACAAACTTCACCAGGCTGATATCCAGACTGTCGTACTGGATGGCGA
>JAUXDV010000220.1 GCA_030620735.1 Gammaproteobacteria bacterium | reverse complement strand
GGCGCGTTGCTGCTGTTGCTGGGGCGTGGCTGGTACTGGAGAGCAGCAGGCGCGCCACTGTCACTGCTGCTGTTTTGGCCGCAATCAACAAGCATCGACAATCTCGCCTTGACTGTGCTCGATGTCGGGCAGGGACAGTCGGTGGTGATCGAGACCCGCAGCCATACTCTCGTGTATGATCTCGGGCCGATCTTCCCGAGCGGTTTCAACACGGCTGAATCAGTCGTGATTCCATATCTACGCAGCCACGCCCGCCAGCATATCGATATGCTGGTGTTGAGTCATGACGACAATGACCACACCGGTGGAGTATTGCAATTTGTCGAGCGCATGAATGTAGACAGCAGCGTGTTCGGGCAGGAGATGCCGCGGTTTGGAATCCCTCATAGATCCTGTCACGATGTCGAGCCGTGGCGTTGGGATGGCGTTTCTTTTCGTTTTCTGAAAGCGCCGCTGGAGCCAGTCAATGACAACGACGCATCCTGCATCCTGCTGCTGGAACATTCAGGCGAACGCATATTGATTACAGGTGATGTCACCAGGCGCATCGAGCAGTCGCTGCTGAAGCAGTATGGCGATCTGCTGCATGCTGATGTGATCACCACTCCGCATCACGGCAGCCGCACTTCGTCATCTCCCTCTTTTGTCAGGCGGGTGGATGCAAAAAACAGCATTGTCTCTGCCGGCTGGAAAAGTCGCTACGGCCTGCCGAAAGCCGATGTCATACAGCGCTGGCGGCAGAACGGTGCAGAAATTGACAATACAGCAGAAACCGGGGCGTTGCTCATGGAGTGGGATAAAGATGGCAGGCAATCCCTGCACAGATATCGTGACGAAGCGCGCCGATTCTGGAATCGATAGTGAGTAATTAACCACAGATTCTCTGTTTTCGAAGCTGGAGCTTCGCGATGCTTGTTACCAAGCTGGAGCTTGGTAACCAGTCAATTGTTTCAATAGCTGCGGGTTATCTGAAATCACCCCATAGCATCTGCACTGCTGCAATCGCAGCCAGCGGCGCTGTTTCGGTGCGCAAAACTCTTGGGCCCAGTCGCACCGGGATAAAATGATGCTGCTTCAGCTGCCCGATTTCACTGTTGCTCAAGCCTCCCTCGGGTCCACAAACAAGATGCAGAGCCGTCTCTGCTGCAGGTGCGGGGAGGGATGCCAGACTGTTGACCGCCTGTGGATCAAGCACAATGCCGTAGTGAATCTGCTGTTGCACCCATGCATCGAGCGAGGTGAGCGGGTGCAGCAGCGGCAGGCGGCAGCGGCCACTCTGTTCACAGGCTGAGATGATCACCTGCTGCCAGTGCTGCTGTTTTTGCTGCAACCGCTTCTCCGGGAGTTTGACAGCCGCATGTTCTGTCTTCAGCGGTGTGATGGCGGAGACGCCCAGTTCCACCGCCTTCTGCATGGCAAAGTCCATGCGCTGTCCTTTTGACAGCGGCAGGCCGAGATGGATATGAAGCGTTGGTTCAGCTTCCAGGGTGGATTGAGTGATAATCCTGACGACTGTTTGCCGCTTTGAGATCTCCTGAATTCCAGCAGAGTAGGAGTAGCCGTCGCCATTGAAGAGCTCGATCCGGTCATCGATGCGGCAGCGCAGCACTCTCGAGAGGTGGTGCGTTGCACCGGCATCGAGAGTGATTTCGGTGTCGCACAGAAGAGGAATATCCTGGTAGATACGGTTGTATTTCATCAGAATTTTTCAATAAAAGCATATCGCGATCAGGAGATATTCAGGTTTTTCCACAAACGCATTGTCGGAGCAACCTGGTTCATCGAATAGAAGTGCAGTCCCGGAGCACCCTCGTCGAGCAGGCGTTGGCACATGAATGTGACCACCTCTTCGCCAAAGGCGCGCAGACTTTCAAGATCATCGCCATAGGCTTCCAACCGCTTGCGTATCCAGCGGGGGATCTCTGCGCCGCAGCCATCGGAAAAACGCGCCAGCTGGGTATAGTTCGTAATCGGCATGATGCCGGGCACGATGGGAATGTCGAGTCCGGATTTTTCACAGGCATCGACAAAAAAGAGATAGGCGTCAGCATTATAGAAGTACTGCGTAATCGCTGCATTTGCTCCGGCATCGATCTTGCGTTTGAAATTTTCCAGGTCAGTTGCAGGATTCATGGCCTGGGGATGATATTCCGGATAGGCGGCGACTTCGATATGGAAATGATCCCCCGTGGTTGCGCGGATATGCTCCACCAGCTCGTTGGCGTAGCGCAGTTCATCGAGTTCACCGATCCCTGCGCCGGAGGGGAGGTCGCCACGCAATGCCACCAGGCGGCTGATGCCCTGCTGTTGATAGCGCTCCAGAAGCTCGTCGATCTCCGCCTTGTGCGAACCAATGCAGGAGATGTGAGGCGCTGTTTCGATCCCCTGTTCACGCAGCCAGTCAACGGTTTGAAATGTGCGCTCCTGGGTTGAACCGCCGGCCCCGTAGGTGACCGAAAAGTAGAGCGGTTTGAGTGTTGAAAGCTCCGCGATGGTCGCCGTCAGCTTCTCAAAGCCCTGTTCAGTGCGTGGAGGAAAGAGCTCGAGACTGAATGTTTTTTCGAACTGTTGTTGTGATTTCATGGTTGTTCTCCGTTTTTGACACGGCCTTTTATCCCTCACCCCAACCCTCGGCAAACTGCTCCTGCGTTGCTCTACCACCTACATCCATGTAGGCGTCTCACGGAGGGAGAGGGGATAGGATTTTAGTAGCGGTAGTGCTCCGGCTTGTAAGGGCCGGCGACATCCACACCAATATAGTTGGCCTGGTAGTCTGTGAGGGTGGTCAGGTTGACGCCTATCTTTTCCAGATGCAGACGCGCCACCTCTTCATCCAGATGCTTCGGCAGTACATAGACGGACTTCTTATAGTCGTCGCTTTTGGTCCACAGCTCGATCTGCGCCAGTACCTGGTTGGTGAAGGAGTTGGACATCACGAAGCTTGGATGGCCTGTTGCACAGCCGAGGTTCACCAGGCGTCCCTGTGCGAGCAGGATAATGCGTTTGCCATCGGGGAAGATGATGTGATCGACCTGCGGTTTGATCTCCTCCCACTGATACTCCTCGAGGCTGGCGACATCGATCTCGTTGTCGAAGTGACCGATATTGCAGACGATTGCCTGGTCTTTCATCTTTTTCATGTGTTCATGGTTGATGACATGGAAGTTGCCGGTGGCGGTGACGAAGATATCCGCCTGGTCACAGGCATCGTCCATGGTAACCACGCGATAACCTTCCATTGCCGCCTGCAGGGCGCAGATGGGATCGATTTCAGTGATCCATACAGTGGCGCCCAGGCCACGCAGGGATTGCGCCGAACCCTTGCCGACATCGCCAAAGCCGGCAACGATAGCGACCTTGCCGGCAATCATCACGTCGGTGGCGCGCTTGATGCCATCGACCAGGGATTCACGACAGCCGTAGAGGTTGTCGAACTTGGATTTGGTGACCGCGTCGTTGACATTGATCGCCGGGCAGTAGAGCTCGCCATCCTTCTCCATCTGATAGAGACGATGCACACCGGTGGTGGTCTCCTCGGTGACGCCCTGGATGTTGGCCATGATGGTGGAGTACCAGTTGGGACTCTCAGCCAGCTTTTTCTTGATCGAGGCGTAGAGTGCTACCTCCTCTTCGCTGCCGGGATTGTCCAGTACAGAGATGTCTTTCTCCGCCTTGCTACCGAGCAGGATCAGCAGGGTTGCATCACCGCCATCATCGAGGATCATGTTGGGGGTTCCGCCGTCATGCCACTCCATGATGCGGTGCGCGTAATCCCAGTAGTCGTCCATGCTCTCGCCCTTGTAGGCGAATACAGG
>JAUXDV010000159.1 GCA_030620735.1 Gammaproteobacteria bacterium | reverse complement strand
GGTAAAGTCCTCACAGGGCTGGCACGGCGCATCGATCGCAAGCTGCATGCAGTGGCTTTGTTTGAGCCGCAGGGTTTTGATGATTTACTGGAGTCAACCAATGAGTGAACAACGAATTGCATTAGTCACAGGCGCGAGCCGTGGCATCGGCCAGGCAATTGCCGATGCGCTGGGAAAAGATGGTTGCACCGTGATTGGCACCGCCACGACTGAGAAAGGCGCAGCCGCGATCTCTGCGCATCTACAGGAGCTGGGGATACATGGAGAGGGTATGTGCCTCGATGTCACTGATCCCGAGTCGGTCGACGCGGTCATCAAGGCTATCGGCGAAACCTATGCTACGCCGACGATCCTGGTGAATAATGCCGGGATAACGCGTGATAACCTCCTCATGCGCATGAAAGAGGAGGAGTGGCAGGCGATCATCGATACCAATCTGACCTCTGTCTATCGCGTCTCCAAAGCCTGTCTGCGCGGTATGATGAAGGCCCGCTTTGGACGCATCATCAACATCGCCTCAGTTGTCGGAGCTTCGGGAAATGCCGGGCAGACGAACTACTCTGCTGCCAAAGCGGGTATATTTGGTTTCAGCAAATCCCTGGCGCGTGAAGTGGGCAGCCGCGGAATTACCGTCAACGCGGTAGCGCCGGGATTTATTGATACGGATATGACCCGGGATTTGCCCGATGAGCAGCGCAAGGCATTACTTGATACAATTCCACTTGGTCGACTTGGTTCTCCGCAAGAGATAGCTGCAGTTGTTGCCTTTCTGGCATCGGAACCCGCCGGCTATGTGACCGGCGAGACACTGCATGTCAATGGCGGCATGTATATGGCGTGATAGCGTAGAATAACTTGCAGGAGTCTTTGAGTGAAGCGCGTGGCGATTCGCTCAGAGACTTCCGAGGGTTTTCCCCGCATTGACGCGCCGGAAAATCACAATACAATGGTGTAAGATTTTTATCCGGGCTTTGGTGTAAGCTCAGCAATAAAGAGCCAGACACCAGTCTGGCGCAACCTTGATATCCTAAAAGAGGAAGTTTATAAAATGAGTATTGAAGAACGTGTACGCAAGATCGTTGTTGAGCAGTTGGGTGTAAAAGAGGAGGAGGTCACTTCTGATGCCTCTTTTATTGACGATCTGGGCGCCGACTCACTGGATACAGTTGAGTTGGTTATGGCTCTGGAGGAGGAGTTCGAGACAGAAATTCCTGATGACAAGGCAGAGACCATTACCACTGTTAAGCAGGCGGTTGACTACATCAACGCAGCCAGCTGAGTTAAATCTGAAAGAAAAATGTCCGGGAGGCTGCTGTTTCTGTGATTGAGATCAGCGGCCTTTCGAATAGATGGCAAGACAGCAGCATGCTGCATGCCGGTTCATGAATGAGGTGCATTCCACATGTCTAAACGCAGGGTAGTGGTGACAGGTCTTGGCCTGGTCACACCGGTGGGAAATGATGTGAAAACAACCTGGGAGAATATTCTCGCAGGCAAGAGCGGTATCCGTCCGGTTACCAGCTTCGATATTTCCAAATTCAGTGTACGTTTTGGCGGCACCATCGAAGATTTTGATATCACTGAATATATCTCTTTGAAAGAGTCGCGCAAAATGGATCCCTTCATCCACTACGGAATGGCTGCGGGTATCCAGGCGGTTCGGGATTCAGGCCTGGAGACGACTGAAGAGAATGCCGAACGCATCGGTGTGGCAATTGGAGCCGGTATCGGTGGCATCTACACTATCGAAAACAATTATCACACTTATCTGGAGAAGGGGCCACGCAGAATCTCTCCCTTTTTCGTTCCTTCGGCGATTATCAATATGGTAGCCGGCAACCTCTCCATCATGTATGGATACAAGGGGCCGAATATTGCGATTGTCTCCGCCTGCAGCACCGGCGCCCACAACATTGGTGATGCAGTGCGTATGATCCAATATGGCACAGTCGACGCGATGGTTGCAGGTGGTTCGGAGTATGCCACGACACCAATTGGCATCGGCGGATTTGCGGCTGCAAGGGCGTTGTCAACGCGAAATGACGACCCTCAGGCGGCCAGTCGTCCATGGGACAAGGATCGTGATGGCTTCGTCCTCGGGGATGGGGCCGGTGTCATGATGGTCGAAGAGCTTGAGCACGCGCGCGCGCGCGGCGCCAAAATTTACGCCGAGATCAGCGGCGTGGCGATGAATTCCGATGCCTTCCACATGACTTCGCCTTCACCGAATGGCGCCGGAGCCGGACGCTGTATGGAACTGGCCCTGGAAGATGCCGGTTTGAACAGGGAAGATGTGGACTACATCAATGCACACGGCACATCCACTCCTGCAGGTGATGCGGCTGAAACCAATGGCATTAAATCAGCCTTTGGCGAGCATGCGAAAAAACTTTGTGTCAGTTCAACCAAGTCGATGATTGGCCATCTGCTGGGGGCAGCGGGGGGTGTAGAAGCGATATTTGCAACACTGGCTCTCAGGGACCAGGTTGTTCCTCCAACCATCAACTACACGACTCCCGATCCCGAGTGTGATCTCGATTATGTGCCGAACACAGCCCGTGAAATGGAACTGAACGTCACCATGTCCAACTCCTTTGGTTTTGGCGGCACCAACGGCACACTGGTTTTTAAGAAATATCAGGGTTGATTGTTGTTGATCAACGGTCAGTGCGGCGACTCGGTTGCTGTTCTTGACCGTGGCCTGCAATATGGTGACGGGGTCTTCGAGACCATTGCCTTCATTCATGGCAAAGCTCCATTGTGGGATCGTCACATGGCGCGTCTCTCTGCAGGCTGCAGCGCTCTCGCCCTCCCCCCGCAGGATGCGGACAGGCTTGCTCATGAGGCTCGTCAGCTTCTCCACTCCGATGATGCGCTTTCCGGCAGGCATGTTGTCAAAATCATCATTACCCGTGGAGAGCATGGTTGTGCCTATTTCCCCCTGGAAGGCAGTGCGACACGCATCCTCTATATCCGGGACTGGCCGCAACGGGCTGAACAAGCGGGTTTCGAAGGTATTGTCCTGCATTGCTGTCAAACCCGGCTGGCAACAGGTTCGCCACTTGCCGGATTGAAAACCCTGAACCGGCTCGAGCAGGTGATAGCGGCTGCAGAGATCAAAAAAGCGGGTTTTCAGGAAGGCCTCCTGTGCGATGCTGATGGTTTCATGGTTGAAGCGTTGATGAGTAATCTCTTCTGGTTGAAGCAGGGGGTTCTGTATACACCATTGCTCGATCGTTGTGGTGTCAGCGGGGTGATGCGTGCTGAAGTGATCGAGCAGGCTGAATATTTCGGCATGAGAGTGCGCGAAGTCAGGGAAACACCTGAAATGTTGATGTCAGCACAGGCGATGTTTCTCAGCAATGCGCTGGGATTGACGGCTGTCAGGGAATTTTCAGGAAGACACATGGATGTCGATGCAGTACCGTTAAAAATACGTAACGCGATACAGCAGCTGCTCTCTTGAATGGTTAAATCTTTTCCAATGCGTCAAATTTCAATAACTTCGTGCATCATTTGAGTCCGTTATGGTGCAATGTGCTGTCTCTTATTACACCCTACAAATTCAAGAAAAGCTGGATAAATGAATACAACATCTAAACAACAAGGCGGGGTTATTGTTGCCCTTCTGTTATTGATCGTCATGCTTTCTGCCGCAGGTTACTGGCTGTGGCATGATTATCAGCGTTTCCGCAGCACACCACTGCAAATCTCCGGCCTGGGGGTCAATTATCAGGTCAAGCCGGGAACTTCAGTGAAAGAGGTCGCCAATGATCTCTCTGAGAAGGACATACTGCGGCAGCCTTTCTATCTGCAGGCGCTTGCTCTGGACATGGGTGTATCCACTAAAATCAAGGCGGGCGAGTATCTGATCCTGGCGAAAACCACGCCAGAAATGCTGCTTGATCAGCTGGTCAGGGGCAAGGTTCTCCAATATTCATTGACTCTGATCGAAGGCTGGACTTTCAAGCAGGCGCTGGCCGCGGTGCGCAGTCACCCCATGATCGTGCAGACATTGACCAGTCTCAGTACCGATCAGATCATGGGGCGTCTTGGGCAGGAGGGAGTCACTCCTGAAGGGCGTTTTTTCCCGGACACCTACCTGTTTCCCAGGGGGGAGACCGATGCAGACGTGCTGAAACGAGCCTTCCTGCGTATGCAGAAGGTGCTTGCAGAAGAGTGGCGGGAGCGGGCCGACGGGCTGCCGCTGAAAACCTCTTATGATGCACTCATTCTTGCTTCCATCGTTGAAAAGGAGACAGGTGTCGCGGATGAACGCAAGCAGGTTGCAGGTGTGTTTACGCGGCGGCTGCAAAAAAGAATGCTGCTGCAGACCGACCCAACTGTGATTTACGGCATGGGAGATTCCTATAAAGGCAATATCCGGCGTAAGGATCTGCGCACAGATACCCCCTATAATACCTATGTGCATGCAGGCCTGACTCCTACTCCAATTGCGCTTCCCGGTAGGGAAGCCATTCATGCCGCGCTGCATCCGGCGGATGGCGATGCCCTCTACTTTGTGGCGACAGGCCAGGGTGGACACTATTTCTCTGCAACGTTGAAAGAGCATAACCAGGCAGTGCAAAAGTATCAAATCAACCGGAACAAGCATTGAAGCCGGGAAGCTTTGTCACCTTTGAAGGGATCGAGGGGGCAGGAAAGAGCAGTAATATCAGCTATGCCGGGACGCTGCTGAAAAACTCCGGAAAGCAGGTCATGCTGACGCGTGAACCCGGTGGAACGCCGCTGGGTGAATCATTGCGCGAACTGCTGCTGGGCCATCAGCATGACGGCATGTCTTTCAAGGCGGAGTTGCTGCTGATGTTTGCTGCGCGCGCGCAGCATCTGCAGAGTAAAATCCTACCTGCGCTGGAACGTGGAGAGTGGGTGATTTGCGATCGTTTTACTGATGCAACCTATGCCTATCAGGGGGGTGGCCGACAACTCGACAGCGCTGTAATCTCCGTGCTGGAAACCCTGGTGCAGGGTGAACGCAGGCCGGATTTGACCATACTGCTGGATCTTCCTGTAGCCAT
>JAUXDV010000094.1 GCA_030620735.1 Gammaproteobacteria bacterium | reverse complement strand
GTTTTTACATGCGGGGTTTGACTACTATCATCCAGAAAATTTACAAGACCAATTGCATGGGTGATGGCGCAAGCCCATATATTCAGCTTTCCTTTTAATAAAGGAGATGGCCGCTTTCTACAAAGTTCAGCAACAGCATATTGAATATATTCTGCATACTCATCATTCAACATCTGTTGTGAAATATCATCGGTGATTTTTGTAATAGACAAATAAATATCCTGCATCTCTTTTGGAACTTTGTTCGACTTACTTTTCAATTTGTTCTCCAGATTGCTTATGAAAAGATTGTTTGTGAAAATGAACCCAATAGCCAGCAAGACCAAGTCTCAGATTGACGAGCCATGGAACAGATGATTTTCTCTCGCCAGAACGCTATGCAGCGTAATGAGATTCCCGCTTGGCGAAGTGTCTTATCGGGCTTTTTCCCTTGCTTATTATACTTGGGTTTTGCCCGCTTAATGACAAGGCTCTGAAGCAGGAGACCGGCGCTGCGGCCATGATCGACCTGGAAGCCGCTATCACTCCAACTCCTGCAGACACACTGTTTACGAACCTTCGCTTTGCCGCGGGCAACGCCCTCAACAATATCGGCGGACTGCAGTTGCCACCCTATAACGGCCTCCTTGCCGACGATGTCATCGATATCAACGACAGTGGAAGAAACTTCATACTCGAGGCCTGGTACCGGCACAAATTTTTGAGTGTCGATGAGGTATTGGAAATCCATTGCACCTTGATCGCTCGCTTCGGTGGCGCCGATGGAGTGCGTGATAAAGGGCTGTTGGAAAGTGTGCTTTATCGACCCCAATCAGGTTATTACGAGGATTTGGTTGAAATGGCGGCTGCCATGTTCGAGTCAATCATCAATAATCACCCGTTTATCGATGGCAACAAGCGCGTTGCCTTTTTCTCAACCGATGTTTTCCTGCGCTTGAATGGCTACAAGATATTGGTCGATCCTAAAAGTGCGTATGATTTTCTCATGGAGTTGTTCGCTTCAAGCAGCTGTGATCTGAAACACCTCGACCCCTGGATAAGATCTGTCATCGTTAAGTGATTCAAAGGAACAGTATACTTCCCTTCAGTACTGCCCCTCAATAAGACTTCAGGTGAAAACGCGCCTCGCCAAAGCTGCTCTCTATCTCAATGAATACCGGTATGTGGCGGCTATCCCTGGAGATCCACACATGCAGCGATACCGGCTTCTCACCCTTCTCGAGCTCATCGATCCTGACTTTCCAAGTTTCCCAGCTTTTGCCAGCCGCCTTGACATCTTCCGTCCCGACGACGGTTACCCGAAACATCAGCTTGTTCCTGCCATCAGTGCCTGCATATGACGCTTTGTATCCGACTTTCAATGGTGACGAGCGCACGCGCTGCAACAGCGTCATACGATCCAGCGCATTTTTGACCACAGGCTTGTGCTTCACTTTTTTGACCCTGATCTTCTCCGCCGGCTTATGATCCGTCGCCACAAACGGCTTTACCGCTGCCGGCAGCGGATCACCCTTTGAGCCAAGTTTGTAATAATCAATGGTGTCAGCGCCTCTGGACATGACTGCCAGCGAGTGCTTGTAGCCGTATGGCATATACTGCTTGCTGTATTTTTTTTCGCGCGTCTCGAAAGCCAGCGTGAGCAAGTGGTTCAGCTGGTAAAAGCTGCGGTAGTGAAAGCGCACTTTGAAGACGGCTTCCAGCACCTTGTAACCTTTGGAACTCAGCGTCGCCGTGGAGACCATGCAACTGCCCCTGCCCGCGCAGTCAGCACGCCGACTGGTGGTGATCGATGCCCTGGAGACATCGGTCCAGCCGTAGCCGGAGAGCAGCCCCTTGTACTCGATCAGGTAGTCGAGCCGTTCGGCGGCATGGAGTGACTGAGCAGCCAGCAACAGCGATAGTAGGATAATGGATTTCATGAACATATTGGCTTTCCTGAAGGTTGGTAATTGTGTCTATTCTCACGAAGTCAGTGCAAGCATGTCACGCTCCGGATTAGATGAGGGATTCGTATGACGAGGTGCTTCAGCAGTGCTGCGCCCCCGTTTGAGTAGCCGTAAGGGACGAGGCATGCGACAGTATCAAATCTGAATTTTATAACCCGGAATCGTGCAATCTATAAAAGCTCTTTTCCACAAATCAAACTTATACATCCTGTACGTTAAGTGGAGTGCTGGCAGGTGTCAGTGAAGCTCTGAAGCAGGGGATGAGCACACTTCAGACCCTTGAGTTATACAGGACAAGCTTCGGCTCTCACAGCTTGTGAAACTTCTCCTGCATGGTCCTAATCTCTGCTTTCAACTCCCTGATGGTTTTATCGAGGTTTCGCAGGCGCGCGTGATTCTTGCGCCACTCACGGCCATCCTGGGCTGAGAGACCGGAGGCGTAGACGCCCGGTTTTGTGATGGAGGATGTCACCATGCTCATTCCTGTGACTGTCACGCCGTCACACAACTCCAGATGCCCCGCCAGGCCGACGCCGCCGGCAAGCATGCAGTGTTTACCAACGATGCTGCTGCCCGATAGACCCGCATTACCCGCAATAGCTGTATGCTCACCAATAATGCAGTTATGGCCGATCTGCACCAGATTATCGATGATGACGCCGTTGCCTATAACGGTATCCTTGACTGCGCCGCGATCGATGCAGGTATTGGCGCCTATCTCCACATCATCGCCAATGACGACACGGCCTGTCTGCGGGATTCTTAGCCACTCGCCCTTGTCGTTGGCATAACCAAATCCGTCAGCACCAATCACAACCCCCGGCTGCAGCACGCAGCGCTCACCGATGACGCACATCCCGGCCACCATAACACCGCCTGACAGACGAGTCCGGCCTCCAATTCGGCAGCCATGTTTGAGAATGCATCCCGGTCCGATATAACATTCATCGCCAACTTTGACTCCCTCTTCTATGACAGCCAGCGCATCCACCTGGGCAGTTGCTGAAATTTCTGCCCCGGCGCTGACTGCTGCAGAGGAATGAATACCCGCCACCAGAGGCGCAGGCGGGTGAAGTTGCTGTGCCACACGTGCGTAAGCAACGTAAGGGTCATCGACAACCAGTGCTGTTACCGGACATTGTGCTGCGTACTCCCGCCCGAGGATAACAGCTGAGGCGCTGGTATCAGCAAGAAATCGAGCATAAGCCTTCTCATTCAGATAGGCGATGCAACCTGGTTTAGCTGTATCGAGTGATGCAAATGAAGCGATCGCAATGGATGCATCACCAATGATTTCGGCGCCGATCAGTTCAGCAATCTGCTGCACTGATATTCCGTCAGTCTGTTTGTTTCTCATCAGATTTTTTCTCCAATCAAATTCACCGGCATTGTTCGGGCCTGTAGAGGATGTACTGAGCATAATCCTACAGAATTCACAGATACATATCCAACAGCGCTTGCGAGTGATACACTTTCACAGATTCCAGCCATACAGATGCATCACTCATGCCAGTTCATGCAATGAATGAGAACAGCCGCCTGCATCAGGTGCAGGCAATGCTGGAAAGTGGCGCCCTGCAGCGCAGCGGTGTGCTGCTGAATGCGCTGACTGCTGCTGAAATCGCGCACCTTCTCGAGAGTCTGCCTTTAACGGAGCGTGAGATCCTGTGGGGACTGGTCGGTGACCATGACGGTGAAGTGCTTGTACACCTCTCCGACGAGGTGCGCGCCGATCTGATCAAGAGAATGGATACGGCAGAGCTTCTCGCCGCTGCTGACGGCCTCGATCTCGATCGTCTTGCCGACCTGATCCAGAACCTGCCGGCAACGCTGACCACGCAACTGCTCGATTCGCTTGACTCACAACGCCGCAAACGCCTGGAAAGCGTGCTCTCCTATCCCGAGGACACTGCCGGCGGCCTCATGGACGTCGATACGGTGACCGTGAGACCCGAGGTTTCACTCGATGCGGTGCTGCGCTTTTTGCGCTCCCTCGGTGAGCGTGTGCCGGAAAACACCGATGCGCTGATCGTTGTCAACCGCGATGATCAGTATCTCGGTATGCTGCCGCTCTCCAGGCTGGTCTCGGGCAATCCATCAGATATCGTCGCCGAGATAATGCGCCTTGACTTCAAACCCATCAATGCCAATCTCTCCGACAACGAGGTCGCCAGCCGTTTTGAGCATCACGACCTGGTATCGGCGCCCGTGGTTGATGACGATGGCAAACTGGTGGGGAGAATTACCGTCGATGATGTCGTGGATGTTATCCGTGAAGAGGGAGAGCACCAGTTCATGGGTCAGGCCGGGCTATCAGAGGATGAGGATATGTTCGCGCCGGTGATGGTCAGCGCCAGGCGCCGGGCATTGTGGCTGGGCGTCAATCTCATCACCGCCTTTCTCGCCTCCTGGGTAATCGGGAATTTCCAGGGAACCATTGAGCAGATCGTTGCATTGGCTGTGCTGATGCCGATCGTGGCCGGCATGGGCGGCGTTGCCGGAACCCAGACCATGACGCTGGCCATCCGCGGCATCGCACTGGGTCAACTCTCCTCGGCAAATATGCGCTGGCTGGTGGTCAAGGAGTTCGGGGTAGGCATGGTCAACAGCCTGATCTGGGCCAGTATTATCGCCGTCATCGCCGGAATCTGGTTTCATGACATCAACATCGCCTGGTTGATCGGCGTCGCCATGACCATCAACCTGCTTTCAGCAGCGGTCAGCGGCGCCATCATCCCGCTGATGCTGGACCGCTTCGGCATCGACCCTGCGCTGGCGGGCGGCGTGTTCCTCACAACGGTGACGGATATCATCGGCTTTCTAGCGTTTCTGGGGCTTGCGACGCATTTTTTGTTGTAGTTGAGGACGGGAAAACCTGCGAAGCACCAATACCGCGCGGATCACTTGCCGCCTCCACTCGCTGCTTGTCCCTCTCCCAGATAATGGCCTGCATGTTGCCGTACACAGGGTTGGAATCTCCGTAGGGTGATTGCTTTTGCGCGAGCATGTACCCCATTTTCTGGAGCTTTTCTCGCACCTGATCGCTCAACGCAGATGCTTCAAACTGAATTTTGTCGGGCAGATACTGGTGGTGAAAACGCGGATGTGTGACCACTGCCTGCGCATTACCCCCCTGCATAAATTCCAGGGCGCCCAGCAAGACCATGCTGATGATACGGCTGCCGCCGGGTGTTCCCAGGATAGCGACGCGCTCATTGTTTTCGATGAAGGTTGGCGACATGCTCGAGAGCGGGCGTTTTCCCGGTGCTATGGCATTGGCTTGTGAACCGACCAGTCCATAGGCATTGGGAACACCCGGTTTTGCCGAAAAATCATCCATCTCGTCATTGAGCAATACTCCCGTGTGCGGAACCACATAGCCGGAGCCAAACGGATAGTTGATGCTGAGTGTAGCTGCGACGCGGTTGCCCTGCCTGTCGAGAATTGAAAAATGGGTGGTATCAGTACCCTTAGATTCACTCGCCGTGACTGCTGGAAAAGTTGCGCTCGGGGTTGCTTCATCCGCCTTTATCCAGCGGCGTTTGAGACTGGCGTGCTGCTGGCCGATGAGTTGCCTGACTGGCACTTTGACAAAGTCCGCATCTCCGAGAAATAGTGCGCGATCACGGTAGGCGTGGCGCATCGCCTCGACAATGGTATGGATGCGCTCTGCTTCTCCCATATTCCCAAGATCAAAAGGCTCAAGAATATTGAGCATCGTGACAAGTGCAATGCCGCCGGACGAGGGAGGCGCCGCCGAAGTGATATTCCAACCCCTGTATTGACCGCGAATCGGCTCTCTCTCTTTCAGTTGGTATGTTTCAAGATCCTTTTGTGACCAGATACCGCCGGCCCGGAAGACTCCTGCAACCATCTGCTGCGCAACTTTACCGGTGTAAAAGGCTTCCCCCCGGGTTTGCGCAATCTGCTCCAGCGTCTTGGCCAGATCTGTTTGACGGATCAGATAACCATTTTCCGGAACTTCATTGTTGTGCAGGAAAATTTGCGCTGTTGCCGGGTAGCGCTGCAGCAGGGAGAGCCGCATGCCGGCCATGCGGCGATAGTAGTCATCGACGGCGAAGCCCTCTCTGGCAAGCTTGATCGCCGGCGCGAGTGTCTGTTGCAGCGGCAGATTCCCATAGCGTTGCGCCAGATGAACCATGGCTGCAGGAATTCCGGGGATTCCCGCAGAGAGCGGCCCCTCCAGGGAGTCTTTGGTCAGCTTGCCTTTTTCATCGAGATACATATCACGGCTTGCCGCCAATGGAGCCGTTTCCCGCGCATCCAACATCGTCTGGTGATTATCCCGCTGCCGATGCAGCAGATAGAAGCCACCTCCCCCGATTCCGGAGGAGTAGGGCTCCACCACGGCGAGCACGGCCGTTACCGTGACAGCCGCATCGAATGCATTGCCGCCTTGCGACAGCACTTCGATTCCGGCGCTGGTTGCCAGCGGGTGAGCGCTTGCGATTGCATTGGCGGGTGGTGCTGATGCTGGTTGGGACGCCTGTAGCGGGGATGCTGTCAGGAATAAAAATAGTAGTGAGTAACGAGTACTGAGGACCGAGTAACAACAAACAAACCTCAGTACTCGGAACAACGAATGCACCTCAAACCTCATCTCTCAGTCCTCACTACTCAGTGCTCGTTACTCAGTACTCAGTCTTATCTCTTCTAACAGCTTGGGTCATCGCAGATTGCCGGCAATTTGTTGCGGCTGGTCATTTGAATCGCTGCATTTTTGCGCAGGTAGCCTCCGACCGATTGGTTAATCATGACACTAAAGGGTTGCCACTTGCCGCCACGATTGACAAACCCCGCGTAGCAGCTGACGCCTTTGATCGTCCCCGTCTTGGCCATCACCTTGCCTTTTTTGAAAGTTCTGAGCAGAAAACGGTAGGGTGTAAAAGCCTTTACCACCTGCATCATCTGGCGCGCTGACAGCTTGGTACCCCGGGATAAACCGGAGCCTTCCAGAATGCTGTAGTTGTTCCAGTGAAAACGGTTTTTGCTCCACTCCATCATCGAACGACTCGCCATGGTCATGGTGATCGGCCTGCCCTTGGCTTCACTCTCAGCCAACTGCAGAAAGAGCTGGTTGGCAATGAAGTTGCTGGAGTTGTAGAGCATGGACTTCAGGACTTTTTCCAGGTCACGGCTATTCTCATGGATATAGTAGGGCTTCCAGTGACGATTGGTTTTGCCCGTTGTTATCTCTCCATTGAGTTTGATGCCCTGCTGTTTCAGCTTTGCCGCGAATAACTCGCCATAGTAGCGCTCGGAACGTTTATCCGTGCCCAGGTTGACCCTCCAATTGCCCGCTTTGCGCATTTTCTCATTTGTCAGCGCAATGGTCACAGGCGTTAACGGCGTGCGCTTATCACTCATCACCACCTTTCCCTTTTTGGTTTTCTTAATTGCAGCCGTATTGAAATTTACAGCAAGCGCAGTGACGGGTGCGTCATAAGGGTTGTCAGTCTGGGAGCGCCCGTCGATGAC
>JAUXDV010000113.1 GCA_030620735.1 Gammaproteobacteria bacterium | reverse complement strand
CATCGAGGCGGCCATAGCTGATATTGTAGTAGATGGAGTTGTTAAACAGCACCGTGTCCTGGGGCACGATCGCAATGGCGGAGCGCAGACTCTGCTGGGTGACATCACGCAGATCCTGATCATCGATAGTGATCATTCCTGCACTGACGTCATAGAAACGATACAACAGGCGCGCCAGTGTCGATTTGCCTGCGCCGGAGTGACCGACGACCGCAACCTTGGAGCCGGCCTCGACCTCGAAGCAGAGATCGAAGAGAATCTGACGCTGCGGTTGATAGGAAAAATCGACATGCTCGAAGTGAATCTCACCGGCTGTAACCGATAACTGCGTGGCAACAGCGTTATCTTCTACATCGGGCTGCTTGTGCATCAGGTCAAACAGCCGCTGCATATCCACCAGTGTATATTTGATCTGGCGATAGACGATACCGAGAAAACCCAGCGGCATGAAGACCTGCATCATCAGCGCGCTCAACAGCACCAGATCGCTGATGCTCATCTCAAGGGCCGCAACACCGGCGGCGGCATACCACATGATCAGCGTGACACCCAGCGCAATAATCGCTCCCTGGCCGAAGTTCAGCAGTGACATGGATGTCTGGGTTTTGACGCCCCACATCTCCCACTCGCCGAGCAGATTGTCATACTGCTTCATTTCAGCGGCCTCATTGCCGAAGTATTTCACCGTCTCGTAGTTGATGAGGCTGTCGAAGGCAAGGTTGTTGGCTTCGGAGTCGAGCTCGTTCATCTTGTGACGAAACTCCATGCGCCACTCGGTAATCGCCAGGGTGAAGAGAAAATAGGCGACGATGGCGCCAAAGGTGATAAGCGTGAATTTGAGATCATAAAGGGTCAGCAGCACAACTCCCACGAGCAGAAACTCGACCAGTGTCGGAATGATGCTGAAAACCATGTAGTTCAGAATGGTGCTGGCGGAACGCGCGCCGCGATCGAGATCACGGCTGATGGCGCCTGTCTGGCGCTCCATGTGATAACTCAACGACAGGCTATGCAGATGCTGCAGCACCTGCGTCGAGAGACGCCTCATGGCATGATATCTGACTCTCGCGAAGACGGCATCCCGCAGTTCATTGAAAAGCGATGCAAACAGGCGCAGCAGGCCATATCCGGCAATCAGCCCGAGAGGAACGGCAACCACCATTTGCGGGGTGTTCTCAAACTGCTCGATGATTTTCTTCAGCATCAGGGGGATGCCGACAAGAGAGAGTTTAGCGAGGATCAGAAAAGCAAGCGACAGCAGCACCCGCCCGCGGTACTCCCACAAAAACGGGGTTACCGCCTGCAGGCTGCGCCAGCTGAAGTGCTCGTTTGCAGCATCGCTTTGTGTCACATGTTGGCCATGGCCGCGCATTCAGTTATTCCAGTTGTCAGGCTTGCGGAGTGCAAATCAGAAAAAACTCGATGGATTATAGCTTGATAGTCAGGATAGTGAAGATTGAAATGCACCCTTTTTACCACAGATGCACACAGATAAACACAGATGAAGAGATGTCATAAACATCCGTGTGCATCTGTGGTTAATAATGAGTTAGAACCGTAGGGTGCAATAAGTGGAACGCATTGCACCAAATTTCCTCAGATCAACGTCAAAAATGTGTAATAGCGTCTGGTCAAAGCCTCATTTTTCCGTGGCAGAAATCGATCATGGTTGCTGCTGGCCCATTGACTGGCTGCACCAGCCGCCTCGGATGCTATTCCCCTGGCCGTTGCTTCCACGATATGCGGACGCAGGACCTCCAGGCCGGAGAGATTCGCCAGATGCTGGCAGAAACCCCCGGAACGGGCGATTCCTCCCGTAATGGTGAGTTGATGAAGCTCGCTCCCCAGCTTCAACATGGCGTCGATATTTGCCTGGATCAGAAACAGGATGCTTTCTGCAACCAGCCCCTGGAGGTTGTCATCGATAGTGTTCAAATCATTGATCATGCTCTTCCTGCTGATCGACCAGAATCCGCTGCTGACCGGTTTCCAGAACGGAGACCCCAGACCGCCGATGCCATTGATGAAGATCGTATCTGAGAACGGTTTTTCGAGGGCATGGTCGAGATCGATGCCCTCCCCCGCGGGCATCTTGTGCTCCAGCCACTGGAGTGCGGATCCGGCGCCGTTGACCGTCCCTTCCAGCAGATACTCGGTGTGCTCACTGCTGCTGCAAAGCAGCCCTTTCAACAGATTGCCGCTGCGCATCGGCATCTTCCCCGTTGGAGATAAAATAAAAGCTCCACTTCCAACATTGACCAATGCACCGCATTCTCTGGCGGGAAGTGCGGCCAACAGTGCCGCAGTCTGGTCACCGTTGACCGCCAACAGCGGAATATCGCCAAGTTTGATTTGACCATAGTCTGCCTGCGTTGGCCTAACTTGAGGCAACAAATGCTGTGGTACGCAATAGAGATCCAGCAACCCGGTGTCCCACTGCAGATGATCCAGGTTGAACAGCTGGGTGCGCAGAGCATTGGCATGATCAACCACGTAGGGAGAATCATTCAACAGGTTGAACAGCAGAAAACTGGCCAGCGGGCCGATACACAGGCGTTGTTGCCGCAGAGCTTTTTTGACAGCCTTACTGTGTGTCAGCAGCCAGCGAATCTTGCTGCCGCCATAATAGGATGTCAACGGCAGCCCGGTGCGCGAACGAATGAAGGGTTCCTGCTCCCTGATCGATGCAATAAATTCCTCACCGCGCCGGTCGGACCAGCTCAGCAGTGGCGACAGCGGCTCTCCTGTTTCCCTATCCCAGGCAATGACGCTGGAGCGCTGTGTTGCCAGGCCTGCTGCTGTGATTGCTATTGCCTGATCTGAATCATCGCCAATCTGGTCGATGACCGAGGATATGACTGTTGAGATTGAATCCAGGATCTCGTTGCCATTCTGCTCGCAATGGTCTCCGTCACGTTCCAGTGAGACAGCAATCTGCGCACTCGCCTCGATCTCTCCCTGCTGGTTGAAAAGAATTGCCCGGCTGGACTGCGTTCCCTGGTCGATACCGAGATAGAAGGAATCCATTATCGATAGTCCTTTCAAGTAGATTTAGAAATCAATGATCACAAAAGAGCCGCACCAGAAATTAAATCCTGATATGTAATCATATTATCATCCACAAAACCACACTATCAGGACCCTGGTGTGCGCCACCCCGTTGCTGCAGCTATACTTTAGATGCGAGGTGACGTAATGACCAATCGATCAGATCTTGAACAATCAATCGTTGATACAGCCCTGATGCTTGCTGAAGAGAAAGGGTGGGAATCTGTCAGGCTGCACCAGGTCGCCGAAGTATTGCATATATCACTGGATGAGATACGGCTGCACTTTCGTGAAAAAGAGGAACTCATTGACGCCTGGTTTGATCACGCCGACAAGGCAATGCTGCAAACACGTGAGACCGAAGGCTTTGATCAGGGCGGCACGCGTGAAAAACTGCACCTGTTAATCATGAAATGGCTGTCCGCACTGCAGCCGCACCGGCGTGTGACGCGCCAGATGATCGCTGGCAAACTGGAACCCGGCCATATCCACTACCAAGTTCAGGGTCTGCTCAGGGTCAGCCGCACCGTGCAGTGGCTGCGCGAAGCCGCCGGCATCTCATCGACCTTGCCGTGGCGTGCGCTTGAGGAGACGGTATTGACTGCTATCTATCTCGCTACCTTTACAAAATGGATATTCGATGACAGCGATGGGAGCATCTCAACAAGCCGTTTTTTACAAGAGAGTCTCGACGCAGCCTGCGGACTCTACCCATGCAATGGCCACCAGAAACGCCCTCATTCCGCTGATGGCACCAGCGCTCGATAGGCGTGCCAGGTTCCGTGTCCGATCAGGGGCAGAGCGACGAGCAGACCGACGTAAAAGGTGAGCAGTCCAAGGCCGACGATCAGCACGATGAGAAACGCCCACAGCATCATCGCGGGCATATTCTGCAACACGGCCTTGATGCTGATGCGAATCGCCGTGAACCCATCCACTTTGCGGTCGAGCAACATGGGCACCGTCACAACGCTGATCGCGTAGGCGCACCATGCAAAGAAGAAGCCGACCGCGACACTCGCTATCGCAAACACTCTACCATCTTCGGATAGGAACAACTTGCTGAAAAAGTTCTCGAGTGGCGGCGAAATGCCGGCATAGAGCAGGGCAAAAAGCACGAAATTCACGGATATCCAGAGTTGCATGATGATGAAGAAGCCGCCGGTGACCATGCTGATCTGGCCCTGATTGCTCTTCAAGGCTTCCAGCACGCTGCAGGCCTTAAGCGGTTCTCCTCGCTCCAGATGTGCACTCATTTGATACAGGCCGATACCTATGACCGGCGCAACGAGAAAGAAGCCGGAGATGAGAAAGGTCAAGAGAAACAGATTATCCGTTACTACTAAGCCCAACGTCATCAAGCCGCTGATCAGTACGATAACGGCAGCGTATCTGAGGCTGTACCACCCTGCGTCCCGCATGTCCTTCCAGCCCTTCGCGAGCCATGCGAAAGGCGCGGTTGGGCTGACTTTGTTCACGACGAGTTCGGGCCACCGGGTGCTGCCAGTATATGCAGTGGTCTCCATAATCAATCCCCTATAACGATGTGGTGAGGCATTTGCTAAACCCCGGAATGCGATATTTAGTCTCCGATATCATATATTAGCCTATCCTTTTTTTCAGACTAATAGCCATATTTAGACCACAGGTGCATTGATGCTTCCTGTTATTTCGAAATTCCAAATGATTATAATGAGTATGCTGCAGCCGTTCGCTGCGCCCCTCAAAATCTACTCAGATCACTGATTCTGCAATTGACTGGAGTTGCTCCGATATACAACGTTTTCGCAATCAAGCCGTTATTGTAAACGGATTTGCCGTGCCCCGTTTCTAATCACCACACTCCAGATGCTAGAATAGATGTTCGATCGCAATCAACAAGCTGAGTCATGAAAATTCTAACACTCCTGTTGTTGCTGATAATGTTGGGGACGCCCCAGGCCAGCGCCGATGTCAGCCCGCCCGGCAATGGTGAGCAGCCGGTTCGGGTGGCGCCCTCAATTTATTTGCTCGATCTGGATGGGATCGACAACGTCAATCAGAACTTTGAAGCCAACATCTTGTATATGGCCAACTGGAATGACCCGCGATTGGCGCATTCCGGCTCTGGTGAGATCAGCAGGCCCCTCAACGAGGTGTGGAATCCCAGGCTGCTAATTCTGAACCAGCAGCGCATCTGGAAAACTTTTCCGGAGGTCGTCAAAATCGACCCGCAAGGCAATGTCAACTATCGTCAACGCTTGTGGGGTTCTTTCTCTCAGCCCCTGGATCTGCGTGACTTCCCCTTTGATTCTCAGCAGCTTCAGCTATCTGTAATTGCCGCAGGCTACACTCCGGAGGAGGTTGAGCTAGTCCCTCACTCCGAAAAATCGAGCGGCGTCGGAAAGAGCCTGTCGGTCCCCGACTGGGATGTGATCGATTGGAAGGTCGAGTCCAGCACCTTTCATCCCGGTACCGAATTGATAGAATCCATGGCAGGCTTCACATACTCGCTCAGAGTTGAAAGGCGGCATCTCTTTTATGTCGCCAAAGTGATCATTCCACTGGTGCTGATCATGGCGATGTCCTGGGCGGTATTCTGGATGGATCCCAAGGAGGGAGGGGGGACCCAGATAGGCATCAGTGTAACCGCAATTTTAACCCTGATTGCCTACACGTTCGCTGCGGGCGCCAGCCTTCCAAAAGTTCCCTATCTGACCCGGCTGGACTATTTCATCCTCTTCAGCACGGTGCTGGTGTTTCTGGCGCTGGTCGAAGCAACTGTCGCCTCATATCAGGCCAGACAGGGTCGCGTCGAGCTCGCACGCAGCATCGACAGATGGTCGCGTTGGCTCTTTCCATCGGTATTTCTACTGCTGGCAGTTATGTCGCTTGGCTTCAGGCTATTCCTGTGAAGCCGTGATGCAGGCATGGCAATTCGATCAGGGTTTAATCATCATCGCCCGGCCATGCAGTCGTCATAGACGCGCTTGTAGAGGTCATTTTTCTTCGATTTGCCGCTTACGCCACCGATGACACCACCGGCGACAGCGCCGCGCCTGGCTCCCTTGCTGTTATTGACCAGACCGCCAACGATGGCCCCGCCCGCTGCTCCACCCAGAGCGCCCCGCTGAGTGCTGGTCGAGTCCCGCGAGGCACGGTCTGCGCGGGCGGCGCAATCCGCTGCGGACTGCGCTTGCGCCGGTAGAGCCATGGTAAAGGCGATCACAGTGGCGGCAACAGCTGGCAAATGCCGGTAAAAACGAATCTGAAACATGGACTCTCTCCACAAAAAAGATGTGATCATAGCATATT
>JAUXDV010000316.1 GCA_030620735.1 Gammaproteobacteria bacterium | reverse complement strand
ACATAGAACAGCAGGATTGCGACGCTGACCGGCGTCTGCGCCAGCAGCGCCCGCCAGGCCTCGTAATCAGCAGGCGGAGAAAAGATAAAGAGTCCCAGCGTCAGCAGGATAAAAACAGCCATGTAGATGGCGCTGAGCCGCTGCACTACCCAGGCCCGGAGTCCGGTGGCGCCATGCATCAGAGCATCCCCCACAGCAGCAGCGCAGAGAGTGGCGCCAGCAGGGTCACTGCCCACGCAGTGTAACGATAGGAGGGGCGATCCACACCAATCTCCACATCGATCAACAGGTAGCGAATCCCGGAGTAGAGGTGGTGAAGCAGCACCCACAACAGCAGCAACAGGATGAAGCCAACCAGAGTGCTATGCAGCAAGCTGCCGATAGCGGCAAAACCCTGCTCATCAGCCAGCGAGAGATCCAGCAGATAGATCGATAAGGGGATCAGCAGCACCATCAACATGCCGCTGGCGCGATGTATGATCGACATGATTCCGGCAATCGGCAACCTGATTTGCAACAGGTTCAGAAACACCGGCTTTTTTTGCAACGGCATATATCCCCATCTCCTTTCTAATTTTTATTTATTGCGCAAGTATAGGCCAGCCAAGAGATTTTTCTTGCCTTTTTTCTGATAGCGACTAAAGTTTATAAACCAATAGCAGTAATAAAAATCAAAAAACGCTGGAGCCTGCCCGAGAATAGGGCCGTAGCGAAGGAATACCATTTTGAGTCAGATTTTTCGTGCATTTGAGGCGAATAGCAGCACTATTTAACGATAATGGACGGAAAATATGGCCAAAAGAACGTTTCCGCAGCAGGTCTTCTATTCCCGGACAGGCTCCTGGCATCAATCGAGGAAATTACAATGAAAAAAACAACTCTATTCGCATCGTCTCTGTGCATGACTGTGGCAATGACGCTTACGCCTGTAGATCAGGCATTCGCCAAAGACCGCATCGTTTTTGGCGGCGGCCCGGCAGGCGGCACCTTCCAGGTGGTTGCCAATGCGATCCAGACATACAAGCCTGTTAAAGCCATCGAGGAGTTCAAGGTCAAAGCGCAATCATCAGCAGGCTCTGTGGAAAACCTGCGCAAAGTGAATTCGGGACGCTCTGATTTCGGAGTGGTCTACTCAGGACATGTCTACCTGGGGCGCAATGGCCTGATGAAAAACGACACCAAAAAATATGACCAGGTGATGGCTGTCAGCTTCCTCTATGGCGCCCCTGCCCAACTGGTGGTGCGCAAGGGTTCCGGCATCAAATCTGTCAAAGACCTTGTGGGCAAGAAGGTTGGCGTCGGTAACGCCGGTTCAGGCGCCTTTGCCAACTGTGAGGTGTTCTTCACCCACATGGGCGTGTGGGACAAGATCGAGCGCAACGCCATGGGTTACAATGATGCCGCCGCCGCCTTCGGCAATAATCAGCTGGATGCGTTCTGGCTCTTTACCGCCTTCCCTTCCGGCGCGGTGATCATGGCGGCGCAGACCAATGAGATCGAACTGGTGGATGTGGGTGCAGATGCCCAGAGCTCGGGCTTCTATGACAAATTCCCCTACTTCGGCAAGCTAAGTGTACCGGCCGGCACCTATAAGGGTGTCGATAGTGATACAGCCTCTTTTCAGGATTCAGCTCTGTGGGTAGCCAACGCCGGTGTCTCCGATGATGTCGTCTACAAGCTGCTTTCCACCATCTATACAGATGAAGGACTGGCTCACATGGTAAGCCAGAAGAAGACCTTCAAGGCGATGAGTGTTGCAACAGGCATCGATGGCATCGTGACACCCATGCACCCGGGCGCAATCAAATTCTGGAAAGAGAAAGGCGTATTGTAGTAAGGGATCATATGTCATCTCGACCAAAGGGAGAGATCTAGTACAATGATGTATAAATAACTATCAGTAGGATCGATTTCAAGACACGTCATCCCGGCTAAAAACATGCCGGAATGACGGGGTTTTTCGCCCCCTTCTGCAGCTAGATATTTATGCACTCCTGTACTGGTGCAGTGATGCACGAAGTCTATAGATTTCTCCCTTTGGTCGAAATGACAAGTAATGGAAATGCACGGAAATTTTGAGAGATACGCATAAACCATCCCTAATCTTGATGGCTCATCGACCTCTTTCGGCAGGAATCCGTCATGTATGAAAAGCTGCATAAAATAGAACAGGTTTTTTTCGATATCTCTGCTGTCTCCCTGCTGCTTTTCTACTCCTACTCCGCCGTAATTTCTCCGGCTGCCACCCAGTTTCACCGCGGCATCTATGTGCTTGCCACCTATGTGCTGGTGTTTCTGCTCTACCGCTCGAAATC
>JAUXDV010000118.1 GCA_030620735.1 Gammaproteobacteria bacterium | reverse complement strand
GTCATCAGCGCCTATGCGCAGCAGGATGGACTCGATTACACCCTGTTCCGGCCATTCAACTGGGTCGGTTCCGGGCTGGACAGCATGCATACGCCGAAAGAGGGAAGTTCCCGCGTCGTCACCCAGTTTCTCGGCCATATTGCCCGCGGCGAGCAGATCAAGCTGGTCGATGGCGGTGCGCAGCGCCGCAGTTTTACCGATGTCAGTGACGGCATTGGTGCGCTGATGAAGATTATCGCCAATGAGTGTGGTTGTGCATCAGGGAATATCTACAATATCGGTAATCCGGAGAATGATCTTTCGGTGCGGGAACTGGCTGAGTTGATGCTGAAGATCGCCCGGGAATTTCCTGAATATAAACCTGGAGCGGACAAGGTCGAGCTTGTGGATGTCTCCTCCGGAGCCTATTACGGTGAAGGCTATCAGGATGTTCAGACACGGGTTCCCTGGATCGAAAACACCAAAGCAGACCT
The DNA here is from genome assembly GCA_030620735.1 of Gammaproteobacteria bacterium. GTDB lineage: Bacteria > Pseudomonadota > Gammaproteobacteria > Chromatiales > Chromatiaceae > Sva-25. The sequence continues at coordinate 5,773 of JAUXDV010000118.1, read as the reverse complement.
TGATTGGTCCCCCGGGGTCTCACTGCAGGATGCGCTGCGAAGTATCTTTGTCGCCTACAGAGATGAGGTGGCTGTCGCCAGGGCGCTGCTTGATGACTGAGCACAGCGCTAAAGTTCAAAAATTTGGCGACCTCATGGTGGATATATTCCATTATCTGGCGCTGTTTGTGATTGGCGGAACCATCGTCTGGTCGGCTGTCCTGGAATATCTTCACATCATGGAGGGCGGGCACGCATCATTGAAAGATATCCTGCTGCTGTTCATCTATCTTGAATTGGGCGCTATGATCGGCATCTATTTCAAGACACACCGGTTGCCGGTGCAGTTTTTGATCTTTATTGCGATTACGGCTTTGACGCGCCATCTGGTGATCGATGTACAAAAAGTGACAGACAGCTTCCATCTGCAGCTGTTGCTCAGCATTGTCGCAGCAATCGTTGCTTTGAGTTTTGCGGCTTTGATATTGAGCTATACGGCCAAAAAATATGGGCGGCCGGACGATGATCCGGGTGTCGATGTTGCTGATCAGCACGATCCCGATAGCGGCAAAGTCATGCGACAAACAGATGCCAAAAGATAGCCGGAAAATCTCATGCGGATCGCACTCAAAGTCGATGTAGATACCTTTCGCGGCACCCTGGAGGGGGTGCCATCCCTGCTGCGTCTGTTTGATAAATACCGGGTTCGCGCGACCTTTCTCTTCAGTCTGGGGCCGGATCACACAGGTCGCGCCCTGCGGCGGATATTTCGTCCCGGTTTCCTGCAGAAGGTGCGCCGCACCTCGGTGGCAAGCCATTACGGTCTCAAAACCCTGATGTATGGCGTGTTGCTGCCGGGGCCGCATATCGGCCGCAAAGCGGGCGCAGTGATGCGTTCAGTGGCCGATGCAGGACATGAAGTCGGCATCCACTGTTACGATCACATTCGCTGGCAGGACTTTGTGGCCAACAGGGACGAGGCGTGGACCAGGCGCGAGATGCTCAGGGCGGTGGATGCCTTTGAAGAGGTCTTTGGATATGCCGCCAGGTTGCATGGCGCAGCAGGCTGGCAGCTCAACGCATCTACGCTGGAACTGGAGCAGGAGTTGGGATTCGATTACGCCAGCGATGTCCGCGGGAGCTCTCCTTTTTTCCCGCGCTATGCTGGTGTTGACTCAAACTGCCCGCAAATTCCGACAACGCTTCCCACGCTGGATGAACTGATCGGTCTTGATGGCATAACGCAGGAGAACGTGCATGAGAGACTCTATGCCGACAGCCGCAAGCAACTTCCGCATGGACATGTTTACACGCTGCATGCAGAGTTGGAGGGGATGGGGTTGCTGCCGGTGATGGAGCGTCTGCTGCAGATGTGGCAGAGTGAGGATGAGCTCTGCGCCATGGAGGAGATTTATCACTCCCTTGATCTCTCTCGACTGCCGCGCGAGGAGATCGTCCGGGGCGAGTTGCCGGGGCGTTCCGGAAAACTTGCCATGCAGGCGGGATAGAAAGTTTGCACTCGTCAGTCGTCAGTCGTCAGTTGGGTCGAGTCTAATCAGATCATTGCCAACAGCAAACTTTTTTTCTTGTCTTGCTGCATACTGCCAACTGAAGACTGCAAACTTTCTTTTTCACATGCTCATCTCGAGATCGTCGACAACTGCATCCAGTCCGGCCTGGGCGCAGGCTTCATCAGTCTCTCCGGATGGAGCACCGCTGACGCCAATGCCCCCCAGCATAGAGCCACCGGCCTGGATCGGAAGCCCGCCAGCTCCAAGCATCATCTCCGGCATGTTGCCCAGTGCTGTTTTGGCAAGCTCTTCCAGGGATGATGTGGCAGCATTGAAATTGGCGGCTGCGTAGGCTTTTTTCTGACTGACGGGTAGTGTGATCGGCGGGGCCAGCGTGTCGCGCAATACCGCCTGGGCGATGCCGTTGCGGTCAACCACCGTGACACCGGCTGAGATTCCCTGCTTGCGGCAGGCGTCGATGGCGGCCTGTGCAATGGTTTGCGCTGTCTCCATGGTGATGCGCTGCACCGGGGTTATCATGGGGGCTTCATCTTCAGCCATCAATGGTGAGGTTGTAACAACAAACAGTATTGCGATCAGGGATGCTTTCATGGGTAATTCCTCTGTTGAGCGAATGCCAGTGAGATCAGGCCTCAGACTGACAAGGCATGAAAAAAACATTTTCTCTCGCCAAGACGCCAAGACCGCAAAGATTTTTCTTGGCGAGCTTTGCGTCTTTGCGAGAGTCATTATGACTCATCGTGTAAAGATGCAGGCACTCAGGGTTACTAGTGGACACTATACAGGTAAGCTTATACACTCCATGCGCAAATTCAAACATAATTATCCGGGCTGAACTTATGGGTCTTGCAAAACGAATCATTCCCTGTCTCGATGTGGATGCCGGGCGCGTGGTCAAGGGCGTCAAGTTTGTTGATATCCGTGATGCAGGCGATCCTGTCGAGGTGGCGCGTCGCTATAACGAAGAGGGCGCCGATGAGATTACTTTTCTCGACATTACCGCCAGTTCGGATGACCGCGACACCATCGTGCATGTGGTCGAGGATGTTGCCAGCGAGGTCTTTATTCCGCTGACAGTGGGCGGCGGCATCCGTGTGGTCGATGATATTCGCCGCATGCTGAATGCCGGTGCGGACAAAGTTGCGATCAACACGGCGGCGGTATTCAATCCGGAGTTTGTCAGGGAGGCGGCTGAAAGTTTTGGTTCACAATGCATCGTGGTCGCCATCGACGCCAAGCGGGTCTCCGCCGATGATGAGCCGTTTCGCTGGGAGATTTTCACCCATGGCGGGCGCAAGCCCACAGGCATCGATGCGATCGAATGGGCAAAAAAGATGGCGGATTTCGGCGCCGGAGAGATTCTGCTCACCAGTATGGACCGTGACGGCACCAAAATCGGTTTCGATAATGACTTGACGCTGGCAATCTCCACTGCAGTGCCGATACCGGTGATAGCATCCGGAGGCGTCGGTGATCTGCAGCACCTGGTCGAGGGCGTCACCAAAGGCGGCGCCGATGCGGTTCTGGCTGCATCGATCTTTCACTTTGCCGAATACAGTATCGGCGAAGCCAAGCAGTACATGGCCGATGCCGGTATCGAGATGCGCCTGTGAGCAGTGTGCTGGAGCAACTCGAAACAGTGCTGGAACAGCGCAAGAGCGCTGCTGCGGAATCATCCTACGTCGCCTCGCTGCATGCAAAAGGGCTTGATGCGATCCTCAAAAAAATCGGTGAAGAGGCGACTGAAACGGTGCTGGCAGCAAAAGATGGTGATGCAGAGCACATTATCTATGAAACTGCCGACCTGTGGTTTCACTCCATGGTGATGCTGTCGCACATGGGAATCAGCCACCAGCAGGTGCTGGATGAGCTGCAGCGGCGCTTCGGACTCTCGGGACTGGAAGAGAAGGCGCAGCGAAGCAGGTAAACAAGAATTCACCACGGAACACACGGAAAGAAAACACAACAATTCTGTGTGGTTTGTGTGTTCCGTGGTTAAAACGTAATATCTCAATAACTCCGTGTGAATGCCGTCATTGCGAGGGAGCCTAAGCGACCGCGGCAATCTCCAAACCAGATTGCCGCGTCGCCTCCGGCTCCTCGCAATGACATCTGTTTTAACAAAATGCATTCAATGCACGTAATTATTGAGAACAGACGTTCTTTAATTATCTGCACGATTCCGCACAATCAACAAGTCGGTTATAATACAGCTATAGTTTTTTTACTCTCAATGCAAAAAAGAGGTATGTTCAATGGGCATTAGTCCCTGGCAATTGTTAATTGTACTGGCAATCGTATTGCTGCTGTTCGGCACCAAGCGTCTGAAAAATATCGGCGGAGACGTCGGCGGCGCTATCAAGGGCTTCAAGAAGGCCATGAAAGAGAGCGAGGCCGAAGAACCCTCCAAGCTTGAAAAGGTAGAAGAGGAGAAGCAGAAGGATGACAGCATCATCGAAGGCGAGTCTACCCGCGAAAAAGACAAAGTCTGATATTGGACTCGATGACTGATGTTTGATATCGGCTTTTGGGAGTTGTCTGTGCTGGGTGTTGTAGCCCTGCTGGTGATTGGCCCCGAGCGGCTGCCAGGAGTGGCGCGCACGGTCGGCGCCTGGGTTGGCCGCGGCAAACGCTTCGTCTCCTCCGTGAAGGCTGACATCGATCAGGAGTTGCGGACAGACGAACTCAAGCGCATTCTGGAAAAGCAGAAGTCACTGAATCCACTGCATGAAATTATGGAAGAAACCAGCGAGAGCCTCAAAGATGCTGGCAGGGAAACCACGAAAACCCTCAACGACGCGAAGCAGGTACACGAAACAGCCTCATCCCGGTCTGGATCAGAACCCGGTTCCGATTCCAAATCCTAACAACCTCCACGCCAACCCGGCGTTATAACTCCCCATGTCAGAGTCGATAGAGAGCGAACAGCCATTTTTGAGCCACCTGTTTGAGCTGCGAGACCGCCTGCTGCGTATCGTCATGCTGGTGTTGGTGCTGTTTCTGGGGCTTTTTTTCGTCGCCAATGATCTCTTTACGATGGTTGCGCGGCCGTTGATGGATGCCTATCCGGGTGACATCATTGCCATTGGCATTCTCTCGCCATTTCTGACACCGATCAAACTGGCGCTGGTGGCATCCATCTTCCTCTCAATGCCCTTCATTTTTTACCAGATGTGGGGTTTTATTGCGCCGGGGCTGTATAAGCATGAGCGCAAGCTGGTGATGCCGCTGGTGATCTCCAGCACCGTCCTCTTCTATCTCGGTGTGCTGTTTGCCTACTATGTCGTGTTTCCACTGGTGTTCGCCTTCCTCTCCAAAATCGCACCGGAAGGCGTCAATGCGATGCCGGATATCGCAGCCTATCTCGATTTTATACTGACGCTCTTTTTTGCTTTTGGGCTGGCATTTGAGATTCCAATCGCGACCATCATCCTGGTATGGATGGGCATGGTCACCCCGGAACAGTTGAGAAAGAAACGCCCCTATGTCATCGTCGGCGCCTTCGTTGTCGGCATGTTTCTGACGCCGCCGGATATTATCTCGCAAACCCTGCTGGCGATACCGATGTGGATACTGTTTGAAGTGGGAATCTTCTTTTCGCGCTTCTTCGTACGCACCGAGGAGGAGATCCAGGCGGCGCAGAGTGCTGCTGGAGATGACGAAGATACGCAACAGGATGCCTCCGCAGCCGCGGCAACATCCGCTTATCCGGATGACTATGTGGCGCCGACAGATGCCGAGATGGAGGCGGAACTCGACCGCATCGAAGCAGAAGAGGAACTCGAGGAAGGTGCATCAAAGTCCAGCGAAACGATTGTTGAAGACGATGATGACGATGACAGCTATATGGATGAGGAGTTTGATGATGACGATGAGGATGCCGTCGCCATTATCGAAGATGTCGTCGACTCAAAACTTCAGCGCGTCATGACACTGCGTGATGAAGAGAAGCTCGATGAGGCCCGAGAACTGCTCTACGAAGTGCTGGCAGAGGGCAATGAAGAGCAAGTCGGTGTCGCGAGGAACATTCTCGAACAGCTGGATAGCTGAAAAACCACAAAATTGTTAACCACGAAAGGCACGAAAAACACGAAAAACAGATAGAATAAGCATCTGTCTCTTTTGAGATTGTAAATGTTTGGTCGCCGAATTCATGGTGCAATTTGCAGATGGAAAACCCAAACCACTCGTTTCTTTATTTTCGTATTTTTCGTGACTTTCGTGGTAAATATTGTCCTGTAAGGTTTTCTACAACTGCAGCA
>JAUXDV010000221.1 GCA_030620735.1 Gammaproteobacteria bacterium | reverse complement strand
GATCCTACCCACGAAGAGTTCGATGAAATGCATGAATGGATCGGAGAAGCGTTTGATCCGGAGCGTTTCGATTTGGCGAGAACAAACCACTTTATCGAGATACAGTACTCTTCGGATCCCACTTCCAATTTGCATTGACAGCATCAGTGGCGTCTCTCCCGTCATTGCGAGCGCAGCGCGGCACTAATTTTTCCCGGAGCAAAATTGAACGCGCCTCGCGCGACCCTCTGTGGTTCAATCCTTAAAACTCGGAGCCCTGCTATTTAAACGCAAATAAAGCTTTTATGGCATTTTGAAGACAATCCGTTCAAACATTCTGAATAGCGGTTCTTTGTCTCCCTGAAATGAGAGTTCTGCAGTAGACTCAATTTCCCATTGGTGGATTAATGCCCAGTTAATTGAATATCCAGAGAGCGAAGCCAAATGTTCGATGAATAGACGTTGCGTGCGGCCATTCCCTTCAGGAAATGGATGGAGCCGATTGGTCATATCGTAGTAATAGGCGAGACGATGAATAAACGCATCATGTTTCAGTTTCTGAAGATAATTTTCTTCTGCCAGAGCGCTATAGACTTTCCCGGAGTAGTGAGCGATCTGTTTTGCTGGCGTGAATTCACAAATACCCTTGCGCGTATCATAGCTACGGAGTTCACCCGCCCATGCGTACAAGTCCTGGAATAAGGTATGATGAATTTGGCGCAGATGTTCGAGATCAAAGCGTCCTGAGGCTGGGCTATCACGATATGCTTCAGTTCGCGCCCATGTCAGGCTGGCTTCGGCCTCATTGAGAATCTTAGGGTCTCGTATATCAAGCTTGTTGATAAACACATTGGAGCCGGGATAAGTCTCAGGTTCAACGGGCATACCAGGAGCAAATCTCCTTGATAACCGACTCAGGTTCAAGTGAACCTTTAGCCATTGCCAGAATCAGTGGTTGAGTTTTGGGATTGGGTGTTAACCCCTCCAGGCGGACATTCGCGTTGGATTGACGAATGCGCTCTTCGGCATCAGGTTTGCCTAGTCGTATAACAGAGGCAGATTGTGTGCTGTTCGTTTTACTCATTTTTTGATTATAGCAAGCCATGCCCATATTTCCCACCAGGATGACCTTATTGACGCCTGCCATTTGTATTCCACATTACTCTCAATAACATAGACCGGCACCGTAGGGCGACAATAAGCGAAGCGCATTGCGCCGCATGCCAACTCTGTCATTGAACGCGCCTCGCGCGACCCGAAGGGTGAATTATAAGGATGTAATTTATAATCCCAACCAACATTCACCCCACACATCAAACCCACAAAACATTCCTCAAAAAGGAGGGTCTTCGAAAGCCCCATACGAACTGAATCCGCCGCCCTGATAATTCGTATAAACATGCTGATAAACCAGCAGGCTCTTGATGTCCAGCTCATCGTCCGGATAAGGCTCCCTGGGCAGCCACTGTAGAGCATCATCGATCATCACCTTCACTTGCGCGCTGACTTCAATGCTCTCCCTCCAGCGTTTCACCCTCAGTTTCTCCGCTTTCAAGGTCTGCAGGGTTTTCCTGGCAACCTTTTTGACCTCGGCTTCCTCTTCGGGTGTGAGTTCAGACTTGCGCAGCAGGTCATAAATAGCCAGGGTCTCCTCGTCCAGTCCCTCGCGCAGGGCGCGCTCCATTTCAGGTGAAATCTCTTCAGCCATGAACTTGCTGATATCATCAAATGCCTTCTGTACGGCCTGAATATCCTTGCCCGCGTTATACTCCTCGATGATCTTTTTGTACTTGTCGTAAAACTCCATGCGAATCGGGTTTTGCTGCACCATCTGCTGCAGAATCTTTTCAATCGCCTCCTGCAGATCAAACATCACGGCGTTTTTGTTATTCGACCTGGCAAATGCCGCACGCAGCTTGTCGAAGTCCAGATTACTCAGATCGACATAATCCGTATCACGCACTTCGTCACTCACCAGCCTGACGCTCATATTGACCTCCTGCTGCAAACGCCGCATCACATCGGAGATATCCGCAGATCGGGTCTTCTGGTTCAGCAGAGCGTAGATTGCCTCGATGGCATTGTATTGACGGGTAAAGGGTTTGACCTGCGCCTCCGGATAGAGGGCCTTGTATTTACGGAACACATCCCTGGCCGCCACCTCGTACTGCGTGCGCGTGGTTTCATTCAAACACACCGCATTGCCGGCCTCGGTGATTCTCGCCAGTCTGTCCATGGCGCTGTCAGCGTTGATGAGTCTCTCCAGATCAAACTGAACCTCCTGCAGGAACTCCGTTACCACGGCAATCGCGGCCTCCAGCTCCACCGCCATCTCCTGCAGTTTTTCTATCGGATTTTCCGACCCGCTCTCTGCGTCGGCGCCCTTGCCTCCCTTACCTCTGCCGCCTTCCCCGTAAACCGAGTAGGCCTTTTCCAACTGCTTGTAGACGTTGCCATAGTCGACGATCAGGCCATTCTCTTTTTCATCGTCATACACCCGATTGGCCCTAGCGATGGTCTGCATCAGGGTGTGGCCCTTGATCGGTTTATCCAGATAGACGGTAGAGACACAAGGCGCATCAAAGCCGGTGATCCACATGGCGCAGACAAAGGCCAGGCGGAACGGATTCTCTTCATCCTTGAACTCCTTCTCCAGGTCGCGTTTCACCATCTTGCGGCGGTGCTGCTCGATGTCCAGCCCCAGTCTGGCGAACTTCTTCACCTCGTTTTGCTCGGGGCTGACCACCACGCAAACTTCGGTCTCTTCGACCCGCTGCAGATGGTGTTTCAGCTGCTGCCCCTGCTGTTCATCATCGGCATCGGCAATGCGCTGCTTTAGTTCGGCGATATACTGCGGCCAATACTTCATGGTCAGCTCATACATGCGCACTGCCGTTGGCTTGTCCAGCGCCACAAACATCGCCTTGCCCTGGTAGCCTCGATCATTGAAGTGCCACACCAGATCCCTGGCGATGGCATCGAGCCGATCCTCCGAAGTCAGAATCGGATAGTCGCGCTTGAATTCCCGTTCCAGTTTGCGGCGCTGGTCATCATCCAGATCTTCATTGTTGATGATCTCGGCCATGCGTTCATCCAGATCCGGATTCTCGATCTCCAGCTTTTCGCCGCGGTTCAGGTAATACAAAGGGAGAGTCGCGCCATCCTCGATCGAGCGCTTGAAGTCATACACCGAGACATACTCACCGAAGATATTTTTGGTCAGCTCCAGCTCCTCCTTGATGATCGGTGTGCCGGTAAAACCCAGATAGGAGGCATTGGGAATGCCATAGAAGCGCATGTTGCGCGCAAATGCGCCGCCCTGGGTACGGTGGGCTTCATCGGAGATAACAATGATGTTGTCGCGCTGCGTAATCAGCGGATACTCCCTCTCCCGCTTCGGATCGATGGAGAACTTGTGGATCAGGGTGAACACATAGCGATGATTCTCCGCCAACAGCTCCCGCAAATGCAGGCGGCTTTTTGCGCGGATACCCGTTTCAGTCACCGCGCCCACGCCGGTGAAGGTGTCGTACAACTGGTTCTCCAGCTCGGAGCGATCCACCACGATCAGGAAGGTGATGCCGCCACCCTGCTTGCGCAGAATCTTCTGGCACATAAACACCATGGAGTAGGACTTGCCCGAGCCCTGGGTATGCCAGAATACCCCCAGCTTCTGTTTCAGGTCGTGTAAATCGCTGGCGCGCTCCACCACCTTGTTGACGCCGATGTATTGATGGTTTTTCGCCATCAGTTTCACCACCGCATCACCGCTGCCGTCGAACAGCAAAAAGTTCTCCAGCAGATCCAGCAGACGGCTTTTGTC
>JAUXDV010000115.1 GCA_030620735.1 Gammaproteobacteria bacterium | reverse complement strand
GACGCACTGCTGGAGTTGCTGCAGGCGCGCTGGAGCAGCCGGGATCTCGAGTTTGCCATTGAACTGGCCGATATTCTTCTTGATCACTTCGAGGATGAAGAGCAGGGCGGCTTTTTCTTTACCTCTGATGACCACGAAAAGCTGGTACACAACCCCAAGCCCATGAGTGATGATTCCATGCCGTCCGGCAATGGCATCGCAGCCTATGCGTTGCAGCGGCTGGGATTTTTGCTTGGGGACCTTCACTACCTGGATGCGGCGGAACGCACTTTACGCACTGCCTGGACGGGTCTCTCCCAACTGCCGCATGCGCACGGCGCCTTGCTGATAGCGCTGGAGGAGCAGCTGAATCCGCCCGAGATCCTGATTGTACGGGGTAGTGACGAGCAGCTCGCACAGTGGCGAGCACAGCAGCAGAGCAGCTACCAGCCAGCTCGAATGGTGCTGACAATAGCTGATGATGCCGAGGTTCCCGAGACGCTGGCTGACAAAAAACCGAAGCCCGGCGGAGTCATCTATCGCTGCAGGGGAACGCACTGCGAAGCACCGGTGACCATGAAGACTTAAGGGTCAAGGGGAAAGGGATAAGTGACAAGGGACAAGGGGCAAGCCGCAAGAGCCGGGGGGTGGGTGATGTAAATCACACCTCATTCTTTTCCCCTTTCCCCTCAATCCTGAATCTTTTGAAGCCACTCCCTGCTGTTTTCAAGAATAGCGTTCTCATCCAGAGTCAGCAGCCTGCGATTGGACAGCAGCTGCTTTCCACTGACCCACACGTCCGAGACCTGGCTGTTTGATGCTGCATAGACGACCTGGGAGAGCGGATGATGCACTGGCTGTGTGCGCAGGCTATCGAGATCGATGGCAACCATGTCGGCTGATTTTCCAACCTCCAGGGATCCCGTGACGTCATCGATACCCAGCGCCTTTGCGCCGTTGATCGTCGCAGCTCTGAGAGCGGCCGCTGCAGGCAGGGTGCGTGCATTGTTGTCCACGGCCTTTGCCAGGGTCGCCGCAGTGCGCATTTCATCGAGCATGTCGAGATCGTTGTTGCTCGCGGCGCCATCGGTTCCTATGCAGACATTTACGCCGGCGCGCTGCAGTTTCCCAACGGGACAGAAGCCGCTTGCGAGTTTAAGATTCGACTGCGGAGAGTGAGCAACATGGATACCGCTCCCGGCAGCCAGTGCGATCTCTTCATCCGTCAACTGTGTCATGTGCACGGCGATCAGTTGCGGATTCAACAGACCGAGTCGTTGCAGGCGCGCCATCGGCCGCTCGCCATGATCACGCAGGCTGCCCTGAATCTCGTCATTGGTTTCGTGCAGGTGAATATGCACCGGGATATCCAGTTCGTCGGCAAGCAGGCGAACGCGTGACAGCGGAGCATCTGAAACCGTGTAGGGAGCGTGCGGAGCCAGTGCTGTCTGAATCAACGGGTGATTCAGATATTCATCGTGAACGGCCAGCCCTTTTTGAAAATAGTCATCCGGGCCTTCACCCCATGCAGAAGGGAAGTCAAACACGATCAGTCCGACTGTCGCACGAATGCCAGCCTCGCAGGCAATGCGTGCTGTCACATCGGGATAAAAGTACATGTCATTGAAGCAGGTCGTACCGCCCTTGATCATCTCGGCGATCGCCAGACGGCTTCCGTCAGCAACGAAATCCTCACTGAGCCACTTTGCCTCTGCGGGCCAGATGTGATTGTTGAGCCACTCCATCAACGCCAGGTCATCCGACATGCCGCGAAACAGGCTCATGGCGCTGTGCGTGTGTGCATTGATGAAGCCGGGAATCAGCGCATGATGATGCAGATCGTGCAGATGTGTTGCCGTATAGGTTTGCATTGCATCTGCGGCCGGTAGTATGTCGATAATTTTGCCGTGATGGACCGCTATGACATGCCCTTCGAGAACAGGATCGTCAGCTGTAACAGGAATGATCCAGTCGCAACTAATCAGCGTATCAATATGGTTATCTGAAATTGTGTCTGTAATTTTATCTGTCATCTGTTTGTTGTTTTGGCACAATAGCGTCATATTAATTTAAAAGGATAGCAAGATGGAGACTCTTTTTCTCGATAAAATAATCACAGGCGACGATGCCATCGTGTGGCAGGATGATGCTCTCTACCTGCTCGATCAGCGTCTACTTCCTGCCGGCGTGCAATTTATTCGCCTAACGAACGCAAAGCAGACGGCAGACGCCATCCGTGACATGGTGGTGCGCGGGGCTCCCGCTATCGGCATTACGGCGGCCTATGGCGTGGTGCTCTCGGTGATGCAGCACAGTGATCGGTGGCGGGAGGCGCTGCAGTCTGATGTGGATCTGCTTGCTGCTGCAAGACCGACTGCAGTCAATCTCTTCTGGGCGCTCAGACGTATGCAGCAGTTGGCCAATGAGATTACCGATGACAATGCTGCTGCCGTTTTGCTGCGGGAAGCACAGCTAATCCATCAGCAGGACATCGCTGCAAACCGGCGCATGGGCGAACTGGGGGCGGCGCTGATCCAGCAACCGACATGCGTGATTACACACTGCAACGCCGGCGCTCTGGCGACAGGAGGTTATGGCACGGCGCTGGGAGTGATTCGTGCAGGTTTTGCTCAGGGCAGTATCAAGCATGTCTATGCGGACGAGACCCGTCCATGGCTGCAGGGAACCCGTCTTACCGCGTGGGAACTTCACCAGGATAACATCCCCGTTTCAGTCATCGCCGATGTTGCCGCAGCAGCCACCATGGCGCGCGGCGATATCGGCTGGGTCATCGTCGGCTCCGACCGCATTGCAGCCAATGGTGATGTCGCCAACAAGATTGGCACCTACCAGCTTGCAATTGCCGCCAGATATCATGGCGTCAAATTCATGGTGGCGGCGCCGATCTCGACCATCGATCCCGATGCAGCCAGCGGCGCTGACATTCCTGTCGAGGAGCGCGATCCAGAAGAAGTCCTCAGCTGCGGTGGCCACAGAGTCGGGGCAGAGGGTGTCACTGCCTGGAATCCCGTCTTCGATGTCACCCCCGCCGAACTGGTCGATGCCATCGTTACCGAGCGAGGTGTGGTTGAAGCTCCGAACAGCGAAAAAATGGCGGAGCTGTTGTCAGAATCAGGGCAAAGAAATTAACCACAGATGCACACAGATAAACACAGATCAGAAAATGAAATGATTAGGCTCCCTCGCAATGACGGCATTCACACGGGCTTATTGAGATGTTACCGAATTCCAGCCTTCCATGGCGCTCGTAAGAGGACGCTTCGTTTCCATGCACTTCGTCTATTGCATCGTACTTAAAACCTAAAACCTAAAACTTAATACCTGCCTCAAGTAATTACTGTCGGCTCGCTACGCCCGGTGAGTTCTTCAATCTTTGCCAGCGAAGTTGCTATGTCGACAAATGGCTGCATCACCTCGGCGGTATCCAGCAGCTGCTTGCCGACATCGGGTTCGAAATACTCAAGATAGACACGCAGTGTTGCACCTTCCGTTCCTGTGCCCGAGAGGCGATAGACGACTCTTGAGCCATCTTCAAACAGAATACGGATACCCTGCTGATTCGAGACGCTGCCATCAACCGGGTCGGTATAGCTGAAGTCATCGGCAAGACTAACCTGGCGTCCGTCTAACGTGGTGTTGACCAGCGACGCAAGCTGCCCGCGTAGATTCTCCATCAGCTGGTTTGCTGCGGCACTGTCGACAGCCTCGTAATCGTAGCGTGTGTAGTAGTTGCGTCCATACTCGCGCCAGTGCTGCTCGACGATCTCCTTGACTGACTGCTTTCTCACAGCCAGCAGGTTGAGCCAGAAAAGCACCGCCCACAATCCATCTTTTTCACGCACATGATCCGAGCTGGTGCCGAAACTCTCTTCACCGCAAAACGTCACCTTTCCGGCATCCAGCAGATTGCCGAAAAATTTCCAGCCTGTCGGGGTTTCATAATTGTTGAGTCCCAGTTTTTCAGCGACACGGTCGGCAGCCTGACTGGTCGGCATGGAGCGGGCGATACCCGAGATGCCTTTGCTGTAGCCTGGAATCAGAGTTGCATTGGCAGCCATGATCGCCAGGCTGTCGCTGGGGGTGACGAAGATATTTTTCCCCAGGATCATGTTGCGGTCGCCGTCGCCGTCGGAGGCGGCGGCAAAATCAACGCCGTCATCGCCCAGTGTCATGGCGACAAGCTCCGGAGCATGCGCAAGATTCGGGTCGGGATGCCCGCCGCCGAAATCGGGCAGTGGTATGCCGTTGATGACAGCACTATCTCCCGCAAACAGCATCTCTCCAAAGATGCGTTTTGCATAGGGGCCGGTTACGGCATGCATGGCATCGAACGCCATCGTGAAATCGGGTTGCGCCAGCAGTGCGCGGATGGCGTCGAAATCGAAGATTGACTGCATCAACTCGGCATAATCACCGATGGAGTCGATCACCGAGACATGCATGTCGCCAATCTGCAGTTTGCCTGCAACATCGAGATCGATATCCTCATTGCTCAGGAGTTGGTATTCATCAATCACCCGGCTTCTCTCAAAGATGGCTTCAGTGATGGATTCCGGAGCCGGGCCGCCGTTGTTGGTATTGAACTTGATGCCGAAGTCGCCATCCGGTCCGCCGGGGTTGTGGCTGGCTGAGAGGATGATGCCACCCTGCGCCTTGTACTTGCGAATCAGGTGAGAGACGGCCGGTGTCGAGAGGATGCCGTGCTGGCCGACCAGAACTTCGGCTATCCCGTTAGCAGCAGCCATCTTGAGGATGGTCTGAATGGCTTCTCGATTATAAAAGCGGCCGTCGCCTCCCAGTACCAGAGCGCCTCCCTTGAGAGCAGGAATAACATCAAATACCGATTGAACGAAATTCTCGAGATAGTGCGGCTGCTGGAATATAGCGACTTTTTTTCTCAGCCCCGAGGTTCCGGGTCTCTGGTCATCGAAGGGGGTTGTAGCAATACGGCTCATGATATTTTCCCGATAGTCTCTGTGGATGCCGTATTTCACCACATCGCTCCGCTGTTGTCAGCGATAATCGTAGAGGTGACTATAAAAGCTGGAAGTGCGCCTTGTTTATCAAAATTGTTATGTGGAGATAATATGCCCGAATATCTCTCTTAACTTACCAACTGCTGCTGGATCAATTCTGTGAATTTTTACGGGAGAATGGAATCCCTGCCGTTTGCCGAGCTTCTTCTGCGGCTTTTTGGTATCATTTCTGTCTTAATTTTGTATCACTATGAGCAGTCTTTTAGTCTATTTCAGGCAACAATGGTATCAATACTGTCAATATTTGACTGCTGCAAGTGATTGAAAAAATATTATTAATAAAGTGAAAACAGGAAGAAAAATGCAAGAGATTAATCCTATTACGAATAAAATTGCCGATCTCAGGGGGCGTATGCAATCCCTCAGGGGGTATCTTTGACTATGCCGGCAAAAAGGAGCAGTTGGACGAGGTGCAGCGGGAGCTTGAGCAGCCGGATGTATGGAATGAACCCGAACGCGCCCAGGCGTTAGGTCAGGAGCGCTCCAGGCTGGAGGCGATTGTCGGCGGAATCGATCACATCGCCGAGGTTCTTGGCGATGCCGGCGAACTGATCGAGATGGCGGTGGAGGAGGGTGACTCTGATACAGTCGACTCGGTCGCAGATGATGTTGATGGCTGCGAGAAAAAGGTGGAGGAGCTTGAATTCCAGCGCATGTTCTCCGGCGAGCTCGATGCCAACAGCGCCTATCTCGATATTCAGGCGGGTTCCGGTGGCACCGAAGCGCAGGACTGGGCCGAGATGCTGCTGCGTATGTATTTGCGCTGGAGCGACTCTCATGGTTTCAAGAGCGAACTGATGGAAGTCAGCGCCGGTGATGTCGCCGGCATCAAGTCCGCCACGGTGCATATTCAAGGTGACTACGCTTTCGGCTGGCTGCGCACAGAGATCGGTGTGCACCGTCTGGTGCGCAAGTCTCCATTTGATTCGGGCAACCGCCGCCATACCTCCTTTTCTGCGGTGTTCGTCTCTCCGGAGATCGATGACACCATCGAGATCGAGATCAATCCCGCCGATTTGCGCATCGATGTCTATCGGGCATCCGGCGCCGGCGGGCAGCACGTCAACAAGACGGAATCGGCGGTGCGCATTACGCATAACCCCACCGGCGTTGTGGTGCAGTGCCAGAGTGGCCGATCACAGCACAAGAACAAGGACCAGGCGATGAAGCAGCTGAAGGCCAAGCTGTATGAGCTGGAGATGCAGAAGCGCAGCGAAAGTTCCAAGGCGCTGGAGGAGACCAAGTCCGACAT
>JAUXDV010000035.1 GCA_030620735.1 Gammaproteobacteria bacterium | reverse complement strand
AACTTCGAACCGGCAAATCCATTGAAGACCCCCGAGCATATCGCCCCGGTGTGGTACTTCACCCCCTTCTATGCCATTTTGCGTGCTGTTCCCAGCTTTGCGGGCACCCAGGTATGGGGCGTCATCGCCATGGGAGGCGCTATTGTGGTGCTGTTCCTGCTGCCGTGGCTGGATCGCAGCCCGGTCAAGTCCATCCGCTACAAGGGAGGACTCTACAAGGGCTTCCTCGCCATGTTCGTGATTGTATTTGTCGTCCTTGGGTGGCTGGGCACACAGCCTGCTACAGAGCTGTACACACTCTTCGCACAGATTGCGACGACACTCTACTTCGCATTCTTCTTCCTCATGCCGTGGTTCAGCAAAGCAGACAAAACCAAGCCGGTTCCTGAGAGGGTGACAAAATGAAAAAGCTATTGATCGCAATTGTTATGCTGGCATCCCCTTCCGCATTCGCCAGCGGCGGCAATCTCCACCTGGATCATGCCGATGTGGATATCACCGACCAGGCATCACTGCAGCGCGGCTCCAAATATTTTGTCAACTACTGCCTCAACTGCCACTCGATGAAGTATGAGCGCTGGCAGCGCATGCAGGAGTTCGGTATCCCTGAAGATCTGCTCAAGCAAAACCTGATGCCGTCGAACGCAAAACCCGGTGATCTGATGACCACCGCCATGAACCCGGACGATGCGGCCAGCTGGTTCGGCGCTCCACCACCGGACCTTACCCTGGAAGCACGTCTGCGCGGCGATGACTGGATCTACACCTACCTGCGCAGCTTCTACATCGATGAGAGCCGTCCATTCGGCGTCAATAACATCGTTTTTGACAAGGTCGGCATGCCGCATGTACTGTGGGAACTTCAGGGCATGCAAAAGGCTGTTTTCGAGGTGCATAAAGACGAGAACGGCCACGAAAGCCAGGTCTTCAAAGGCTTCGAGATGGTCACACCGGGCAAACTCTCTGCGGAGAAATATGATGAGATGGCGCTGGACCTGACCAACTTTCTCTCCTATATGGGTGATCCCAGCAAGCTGAAACGCCACTCTCTCGGCATCAAGGTGCTGCTGTTTCTGCTGGTATTCTTCATCTTTGCCTACCTGTTGAAGAAGGAATACTGGAAAGACGTTCATTAATAAAACCCTAAACTCCACCTAATAAAAGGCGCGCATGTTATAATGTGCGCCTTTTTTAATTGCGCAGATTCAAGCGCTTTCGAGGATTACATCAGCATGCCAAGCATGATCAATAAGCGAACCGTCATGACCCTGTTCTCTGACCCGGAGTGCATCTACAGCCATCGTGTACGCATCGTGCTTGCTGAGAAAAACATCACTGTCGACATTCTCGATGCCGACCCTCTCAATCTGCCTGAAGATGTCAGCGAAGTAAATCCCTATGGCACGCTGCCAACCCTGA
This sequence comes from Gammaproteobacteria bacterium, assembly GCA_030620735.1. Classification (GTDB taxonomy): domain Bacteria; phylum Pseudomonadota; class Gammaproteobacteria; order Chromatiales; family Chromatiaceae; genus Sva-25. Next base: position 10,805 of record JAUXDV010000035.1, on the reverse strand, counting down.
TAGACAGGGACCTGTCACTCTATGAATCACGCATTATCATGGAGTACCTTGATGAACGCTATCCTCACCCCCCCCTGTTGCCGATTGATCCCGTCTCACGCGCAACCACACGCATCTATCTGCACCGTGTCGAAAAGGATTGGTACACGCTGGTCGACATTATTGTCAAAGGCGGCAAACCAGCTGCCAGGGCGCGCAAGGAACTCAAAGAGTCACTGCTGTCGGCCGGACCGGTGCTGGCAGCAAAACCCTGGTTCATGAGTGATGATTTCACATTGGTTGACGCTACGATTGCACCGCTTTTATGGCGGCTTCCTGCTCTTGGCATTGAACTCAAGGGCGCAGGATCAGGCCAGGTGCTTGGATATGCAAAACGCCTTTTTGAACGCCCATGTTTCGGCAAAAGCCTCACAGAAGAAGAGAAAGAACTGCGCACGTGACTTCTACACGCCCCTACCTGATCCGTGCATTCTACGAGTGGATTGTCGATAACGATTTTACTCCGCACCTGGTAGTGAATGCTGAACAGGAACATGTCACTGTTCCACATCAGCATGTCGAGAATGGAAAAATTGTGCTGAATATCAGTCCGTCTGCAGTCAAGGCGCTGGATCTTGGCAACGACTGGATCTGCTTCAACGCCCGCTTTGGCGGACAATCACTGGATATCGGCCTGCCGCCGGATGCAGTATTGGGAATCTACGCCCGCGAAAATGGCCAGGGAATGCTGTTCCAGGAAGATCAGCCGGAGAGCGACCCTCCGCAAACACCGGCTCCCGAAACCAAACCAAAAAACAGTTCACGGCCTCAATTAAAAGTTATTAAATAGCTGTTCTTACGTCGCTTGCGAGCAACCTGGATAATTACTTAGTTTCATTCTTTTAAGAGAAAAATATGCAGGACATCGAACACAAAGCATCGCAGATCCGGCTGGTCATCTTTGATGTCGATGGTGTATTGACAGACGGCAGCCTCTTCATCGGTGATGATGGCCAGGAATACAAGGCTTTTAACTCCAAAGACGGCCTGGGAATGTCGCTTTTGCAGCAAAGCGGCGTACAAATTGCCATTATCACTGCGCGCAGTTCCGAAGTCGTCAAGATCCGCATGCAAACCCTGGGGGTCAAGTTTGTTTTTCAGGGACGCAGGAATAAAATTTCAGCTTATGATGAGTTAAAACAGCAGACGGGATTCAGCGATGCGCAAATCGCCTATGTCGGCGACGACCTGATCGACCTGCCCGTCATGCGGCAGGCTGGACTTGCGATTGCGGTGAAAGACGCACATCCGCTGGTGACGCAGCATGCACACTGGCAAACCCCATCCACAGGCGGACGCGGCGCTGCTCGTGATGTCAGTGAAATGATTATGCAGGCCCAGGGAACCTTTGAATCGAGCCTGACCACATTTCTCTCATGAAGAGCTTGATGGGTCTCATTGTGCTGATAGCCGTGATGCTGGCAATCGGCAGCTATGTCACTCATCTGGACCGGCAGACGAAATCATCAGTTGCAGAGCATCCGATTCACCAGGATTATCCCGATATCCGCATACGCAACCTGCAACTGACCCACACAGACGCCAGCGGTCATCACCTCTATCATATTATCGCCGACGAACTGCGCCATTACATCGAAAGATCAACTGAGTTGGACAACATTAATCTGATGATGACTCCTGCCGATGCCCCCAACTGGTATACACAGGCTAATCACGGCTGGATGGATCAAAAAAACAAGCTTCTGATGCTCTACGGCTCCGTCTTTATCAAACAGGAAGCGAGCGATACTTCCGCTGCTATCGAGACGATCAGCAGGGACATGATGATTGATTATCAAAACGGCCTGGCATACAGCATGGCGCCAACAACAGTCCTGAATGGTGGTCACCTGCTCTCCGGAACCGGTGTGGACATGCACCTGAAAAAACCGATCCAGGTGCGTATCCTCTCAAATGTGAGCGGCTCCCATGTCATTGAATAAGGTATCCAGGGAAGCTCTGATCGAATCGCTTCGCGCTTCAACCAGAGCTCCCTTTCAAGTTTTTCTTGCTCTCATGCTGTTTGCCTCAACGCAGCTTGAAGCAGAGATGAAACTGCCGGTCAATATCTCGGCAGACAGTGTCGAGCATGATGATTCAACTGCATCTATCCTCTACAGCGGCAATGTCAAGCTGACGCAGGGAGAGATCTCGCTCTTCTGTGATCAACTAAGGCTCTCGCGTGACAAGGAAAACAACAGCCTGATCACAGCGACAGGCAATCCCGTCACCTTTCAACAGTCTGAAGCCGAAGGCGTCACCAAAGGAAAGGCATCTGTTGTCACCTACCATGTAAAGCAGCGATTGCTGCAGCTCAAGGGAAAACCACTTCAATTCCAGCATCAGGATCAGGAAGGGAACCTCACCAGTGGAGATGCACTGACAGCAGATTACGATATGCACAGCGAGCGTATCAAAATGAGCGGCGCGCCCATTCACATCAAACACACTAAAAAGAGCAGTGGCAAGGAACCACCTCTCACGGGGGAGTCCCGGAACATTGACTATGATATGAAAAAGGAGCACCTGATCATGACAGGCAGCGCACGGATTGAACAGGATGGCAGCATGGTCACCAACGACCGGATTATATTTGATTTGAAACAGATGACTGTGATTGCCGGTAAAAAGGCAAATGCCCGGGAGCGCGTACATACGACCATTCGGCTCGAGGAGCAGTAGTGCTCCATCAATGTAATAATTTGGGATTCGAAAATATTAAGTTGATGGAGCACTAGCCCATGGGAAAACTCAGCGCCATTGAACTGTGCAAGCAATACAATAAGCGAACTGTCGTCAAAGATGTCACCATCGAGGTCTCACGCGGCGAGGTTGTGGGACTGCTTGGCCCCAACGGTGCTGGCAAAACCACCAGTTTCTACATGATTGTTGGCCTGGTGCCTGCCGATTGCGGCAGAGTCATGCTGGCTGACAGGGATATCACGCAGATGCCCATTCATCGCCGCGCCAACCTTGGCATCGGCTATCTCTCCCAGGAGCCTTCGGTATTTCGCCGCATGAGTGTTGAAGATAACCTGCTGGCGATTCTGGAGTTGCGTCCCGAACTCGAAAAACATCAGCGCAGGGATATCTGCGATAGCCTGCTGAAGCAGTTTGGACTCTCGGATCTGTGCAGCAATCTGGCAATGAGTCTCTCCGGTGGAGAGAGGCGACGTCTCGAGATTGCCCGCTCATTGACAATGGAGCCCTCCTACATCCTGCTTGATGAACCCTTCGCCGGCATCGACCCGATTTCCGTTACGGACATCCAGAATATCATCAGGGACCTCTCTGCGGAAGGCATAGGAATTTTGATCACTGACCATAATGTACGCGAAACACTCGGCATCTGTGATCGCGCTTACATTATCAATGAAGGTGAGGTTCTGGCGCATGGCGAACCACAGGCGCTGCTGGATAATCCGGATGTTCGCGAAGTCTATCTCGGGCATGACTTCCAGATGTAAATTGACACAAACAGCGGCGCTGAAAGGCTGCTTCCGCCTCAGCCAGACACAGCGCCGACATTTTAAAAGCCTTTCTTTCTACATTTAGAATTACTGAATCTTGCACTGACTTTTTGTGAAGTTATAAAGAGTTGAGGTAAGTCAGTAGCAAAATTTGCTGTTTCAGCTAAAATAATAGTAACTCGCAAACATAAGCAAGCAACCATAACAGTGAAGCAAAGCCTTCAAATCCGTCTTGGTCATCAATTGACCATGACCCCGCAACTGCAGCAGGCCATACGCTTGTTGCAACTCTCTACTCTGGAGCTTAATGCCGAGATTCAACAGGCTCTTGAAGAGAATTTAATGCTCGAAGTCGATGAACCTGTCGATGAAGCAATTAACGAACTGCCATCTGAAGCGGAGAGTGTTGACGAAATCATCGACCCCTCCACCCTGGAACTCAATACAACTGCCGATAAAATCCCCGACGAACTCCCTGTCGATGCCGACTGGTCGTCAATTTATGATATTTCACCACCACGCAGCCGCGACACATCACAGGAATCCGAGTGGGATATCTCCTCTGCTGCTGCAGAGACAGGGCTGTACGATCATCTGCTATGGCAAACCTGCCTTGCATCCTTCACTGACATCGAACAGCAGGTTGCCGAACTCCTCATTGAGGAGATCAATGAAGACGGCTTTTTTATCGGGGATACCCATGAAACCTCTAAAAGTTTTAACTCAGAGCTGATTACTCCGCAACTGGCCGAGACTGTGCTGAAGAGAATTCAGGACTTTGATCCAGCAGGAGTCGGCGCTCGTGACTTGCGTGAGACCCTGCTCATTCAACTCCAACAATTAGCTGCAGACACCCCCCTGCGCGACAAGGCCATCTCATTGCTCGAAAACTGGTTCGATCTCCTTGCTGAAAACAACACACTCATGCTGCGCTTGCGTACAGGGCTGGATAAGGATACTCTCAAAAAGGTTCTGACATTGATTCGTTCGTGCAATCCCCGTCCGGGGCAGAGCATCGCGACAAAGAGGCATGACTATATCGTTCCGGATGTCACAGTCATTCGCCACAATGACCGCTGGGTTGTCGAAAGCAACACCGAGAATGCTCCCGCTTTGCGCATCAACAGCGGCTATGCCTGCCTGATTAAACGCGGCGATCGCAGTCATGACAACCAGTTGATGCGTGATCACCTTCAGGAGGCCCGCTGGCTGTTAAAAAGCCTGCAAAGCCGCCGCGAAACCCTGCTGAGAGTGGCGCAAAGCATTGTCACTCGTCAGCAGGCCTTTCTTGACAGGGGAGCGGAAGCAATGAGGCCTATGGTGATGCGGGAACTGGCTGATGAGCTCGAGTTGCACGAATCCACAATTTCCCGTGCTGTAACCAACAAATATATGCTGACACCCCTTGGCATCTTTGAGTTCAGATATTTCTTTTCCAGCCATGTTGGAAATGAAATCACGGGGAATCACTCATCAACGGCTGTCCGCGCCAGAATCAAAAAAATGATTCACCTGGAGGAACCTGATAAGCCGTTGAGCGACAATAGAATTACCACTCTGCTGAAAGAGCAGGGTATCTCCATTGCCCGTCGTACTGTGGCAAAATACCGCGACTCGATGGCAATTCCGTCATCGAGTGATCGCAAACGCATGATCTAGCAAGTTTTTCTACGGGGGAAGGGTTGCAATTCAATGAATTATCACGGACACTTTCCCGAGCCTTCCCCCGAACCCCATCCTATCGATTTTTTCATAGGTTCATGACAACAAGAGGACAACAACATGCAAGTCAATCTAACTGGTCGTCACCTGGACATCACCGACTCCATGCGCAATCATGTAAACAGTAAATTTGAAAAACTGGAACGGCATTTTGACAGTGTTACCCGGGTTAACGTCATTCTGAGCATTGAAAAACAACGCCAGATGGCAGAAGCCAATTTCCATGTCAGTGGACAGGATATCTTTGCAGATACTGAAGATGAAGATATGTACGCCGCCATCGACGGCCTGGTTGACAAACTCGACCGCCAGTTAATGAAATACAAAGAGAAGCTGCAGAGTCACCGTTAATGACTATTCCTCCCTCACTACTCAACGGGAACGGCATCATACTTGATGCCGTTCCCGGCGAGAAAGACGAACTCATAGACAAAATCGCGGTCTTGCTGAAAGACCCGGATGCTTCGCCGCAGACAATCGTCACCAAGCTCCGCGCACGCGAAGAGCTGGGAAGCACGGCCCTGGGATATGGAATAGCGCTCCCCCATGCGCGCTTGCAGGGCATTCAGACCCCAAGAGCTGTTTTCATTCGCCTTGCCCAGGGGGTTGATTTTGATGCCCCGGATGAAGACCTCGTCGACATTATTTTTGCAATGCTGGTGCCGGCTGGAGCAAATGAGGAGTACTTGCGCCTGCTGGCTGCACTGGCAAAGATGTTTAATAATCCGGATATTCGTGATCAGCTGCGTTCGGCCTCCACCCAGGAGGAGATTTTTTCTATTCTTACCGGCATACAGCATCGCAAAAGCGCATGAGCCTTTCAACCATCGGAAGCTTCATCCAGGCCGTTGCCCAGCGTCTTGAGATCAGCTGGGTAGCCGGCATCGATGGCAGTGACAAGCCTCTTCTGGATGAAGAGGAGCATAGTCGTCAGCAGACCCTGGTCGGCTCTCTTAATTTCATCCATCCGAATCGTATTCAACTGATCGGCCATGCCGAACTGGGCTACCTGGACAGGCTCGCAGGAAGAACCCGTGCAGACACTATCCGGCAGCTCTTTATCTCTGAGCCAGCCGCAGTTATCTGCACCGATGGCATGGATATTCCGGGCTATCTGATCGAGGCAGCCAACAGTACGGAGACGCCTCTGCTGGCAAGTCCGGAAGACGATCAGCGGGTTCTCAACAACCTGCAATATTATCTCTCTCAGGAGCTTGCAGAGCGTGAGACCATGCATGGGGTTTTTCTCGAAGTTCTGGGAATCGGTGTGCTGTTATCCGGAATGGTCGCAGTCGGCAAGAGTGAACTCGCTCTGGAACTGGTTGCCCGCGGCCATCGCCTGATTGCTGATGACGCGCCTGAATTTGCGCGTATCGCGCCGGACATTGTCAGCGGCAGCTGCCCCCCTCTATTGCAGGATTTTATCGAAGTACGCGGACTGGGGTTGCTCAATGTGCGCAGCATGTTCGGCGATACCGCAATCAAGCGCAGCAAGTATCTTCGCCTGATTATTCATCTGGCGCGACTCGATGACGAAAGCCTCGCCAAGATGGACCGCCTCACCGGAAGCTACTCCACCCGCAATGTGCTGGGACTGGAGATTCCACTGGTTACCATCCCCGTCGCACCGGGACGCAACATGGCAATACTGATGGAGACAGCAGTGCGCAACTACATCCTGCGCCAGGCGGGATATGATGCCAGCGAGGACTTCGTCACCCGCCAGCGAATCGCTATCGAAGAGACAGCAGCAGAGGAAGATGGCTAAAAAGTTGGCAGCTGAAAGAAAGTTGGCAGTTTGCAGTCGGCAGCAAAAACAACAAAACAAAGCTTGCAGTTGGCAATGCGCCGATTAGACTCGCGCCAACTTTCTGTTAAGGAAACTCTTTTAGATACTCTGCCATCTTCCCGGGTTTCGGCTCATCACACCACGGGAGCACACCAAGCAGCGGCGCATCGATGCGCGCTCGTAACGTATCGATGATCTCATCCATCGCCTCTACGCGGGGCTGCTGCTGATTTGCTACCCAGCCGCATAGATTCAGCCCTGTGAAGCTGATTGCAGAGGCTGTCAGCAGCGCATGGTTGATGCAGCCAAGCCGCAAGCCAACGACCAGGATCACCGGCAAATTTAATCTGCGCGCCAGATCCGGCAACATCGCCTCATTGCCAAGCGGCACCTCCCAGCCTCCGACCCCTTCAACCACCACTCTGTCAGCAATAGTTTCCAGATCACGGCAAGCAGAGACTATCTCTTTGATCCGGATAGTCTCGCCGCTGCGTGCTGCAGCAATATGCGGTGCAATCGCCGGCTCGAAGGCATAGGGATTGACCTGAGAGTATGGTAGTTTGGTTGAACAGAGCCGCATGATCAGCATGGCATCGCTGTTGCGCAATCCTGCTGCGCTGGACTCACACCCCGAGGCAACAGGCTTCATGCCCGCCACCTCGAAGCCCCGGCGTTTGAGCAACTCCATCACCGCAAGGGTGACGATCGTCTTGCCCACCCCGGTGTCAATGCCTGTAATAAAATAGCCGCTCATCAACGTCCCTGTATACGAAGCGCGTCAACCGGTATTGTCGTTACACCATCCTCTGTCACCTGCTGCGGCGCCCACGCATGCCCGTAGACGATCTCCCAGGTCGAGGGGATGCGTCCATCATCGCGATACTGTTCATAGGCATCCCGAAACTGCTGCATGCGATTTTTACCTGTCAATCCTTTACTGCGGCCAGTCGCAGCATTCTGTGCACCGATGCTCTTGATATCACGCATCAGCTGATCGACGCTCTCATAGGTCATGGTGATCTGCTCCGCATCGATGACCGGTTCCGCAAACCTGGCTTCGACCAGCATATCGCCTATATCATGCATATCCACAAAAGAGCTCACATGAGTCATCCGGTCTACCTGCGCCCACGCGCTGCGCAGCTCTTTGAGCGTATCCGGTCCGAAGGAAGTGAACATCAGCAACCCCCCGGGACGCAATACCCGGCGAAACTCCCTGAAGGTCGACGAGAGATCAGAGCACCACTGCAATGCCGCATTGGAGTAGATGATATCAACAGAGTGAGCGGCCAGCGGCAGCTGCTCCAGGTCGGCGCACAGCGGCAGTGGACGCCGCAGAATACGCCCGCGCCGTTTTGCCCGGTGCAGCATCGGCAAGGCAAAATCGAGTGCGATCACAGATGCTTTTGGGTAGCGTTTGAGCAGGCTGGCGCTCGCCTCACCGGTTCCGGCGCCGATGTCGACGATCATTTTGGGCTGCAGCCGGATATACTCCAGCCGCTCCAGCATGCGTCGGCCGATCTCGCGCTGCAGCACAGCAGCTTCATCGTAAGCTTCGGCCGCACGTGCGAAGGCGCGACGCGCATGATGCTTGTCAATCATTCAAGGACTCCAGCGCCTGCATGCACTGTTCGGGGTGAGATAGAAAGGGAGCATGTCCGGCACCATTAATCATTTCAATTTTTGTATCTGCCAACAGCTGCCTGACACAGCCTGCTGTCGCCGCCGGGACCAGTTTGTCTTTTTCACCGAAAAGCCACAGCGAGGGCATCTCAAGTTGCTGCAGCTGTGAGCGCTGGTCCGTCTGCAGCAGCAGCTGCAAACCCGTCTGCAGCGCATCCCCCGATGCCGCCGGCCGCATAGAGACGCTCGTCTTGAGCAGGCGTAAGATCTCTCGCGGCTGCTGCACACCACGCACCTGCAGTCCCAGAAAACGCAGCAATGTCTGCACAGGATCTGTTAGCAGAGCCTCCCCAAACTGCTGCAGATCCGTTTCATCCATGCCGCATAGCCAGTCGCTGCGGCGCACGAAACTAGGGGTCCCTGCGAGCATCACCAGCGCCGTCAGGCGCTGTGGCTGCCTCAGGGCCGCCTGCAGTGCGATCTGCGCCCCCAGTGACCAGCCCATCCAGACCGCATGCGGCGGCGCAGCCTGCAGGCAGGCGTCAGCCCAGTCATCGATACTTCTCTCCAACGGCAGTGAGTCGCTGCCGCCATGCCCCGGCAACTCGATGAGAGTGACCCTCCACTCTCGCCTCATTATCGGCAGCAGCGGCTGCCACACAGCTGCATTCATACCCCAGCCGTGCAGCAGTACCAGTGGTCGGCCTGACCCTGTAGTTTCACTATAAAGCGCCATCAATGGTCCCGCCTTTGTATCTGATCCAGTGCATCCAGCAGCTGATCGACATGTACGGCAGTATGCGTTGCAGAAAAGGTGATGCGCAGGCGCGCACCGCCCTGCGGCACCGTCGGCGGACGAATCGCAGTCACAAGGATTCCACGCTGCTCAAGAGCATGGCTCCAGCGCAGAGCGCGATCGGCATCACCGGCGACCAGCGGCTGGATGGGAGTCTCACTCGGCATCAACGGCAACCCAAGCTGCCCGGCGCCCTGACGAAAGCGGCTGATCAGCAGCCGCAGCTGTTCACGACGCCACTCATCTCTGATCACGATTTTCAGGGCCTCACGCAGCGCCTCCGCCATCGCAGCCGGCGGCGCAGTGGTATAGACCCAGCTGCGTGCATCCTGGATCAGCGTCTCAATGAGTGTCTCGCTCCCCGCCACAAAAGCACCGAAAACGCCGAATGCCTTTCCCAGGGTGGCCATCAGCACAGGAACCTGCTGTTGCGTATAGCCGGAGCAGCATCCCCTTCCCTGCTCACCAAGCACCCCGATGCCGTGCGCATCATCGATCATCAGCAGTGCATCGTGCTGTTCACAGCAGGTCGCCAACTGCGGCAGCGGCGCTATATCACCATCCATGCTGAAAACCCCGTCACTAATGACCATGCAATTGCCGCTCTCAAAAGCACGCAGCTGCTCATCCAGCATCTCTGTGTCGGCATGCTGGTAGCGATGAAAGGCAGCAGCACTTGCCAGCCCGCCATCGATCAGTGAGGCGTGATTGAGGCGGTCCTCAAACAACTGGTCGCCACGTCCCATCAACGCGCTGATAGCGCCGATGTTGGCCATGTAGCCCGTTGAAAACAGCAGCGCCCGCTCTCGTCCAAGCCACTCCGCCAGCTCCTCTTCAAGCGCATGATGCGCCGCTGTATGGCCCGTGATCAGGTGCGCCGCGCCACTGCCGATTCCCCAGCGGTCGATAGCGCGTTTCATGGCCCGTGCGATATCAGGATGATTCGCCAACCCGAGGTAGTCATTCGAACAGAAACTCAGCAGCGCTTTTCCGTCACTCAACAACTCTACCTGTTGCGGCGAGTCAATAACTCTGCGCTGCCGATAAAGATTTTTCTCACGCTGATGCTGCAACCGCAGCATCAGCTGTTCGTGAAAATCATTCATACAGTCAGACAAGGATGTTTATAAATACCATAGGATGTGCTGAGCTTGCGAGGCGCATCAACAACCATGGCAGCAGACTTTCGGCTCCTCTTCGATCTGCTCCATATTCAACCCCAGACGCTGAAACAGCTGCTGATCTCGGCTTGCTTCGGGGTTGTCCGTGGTCAGCAGACGCTCACCGTAAAACATCGAGTTGGCGCCGGCAAGAAAGCACAGCGCCTGGGTCTCGTCGCTCATCTGCGTACGCCCTGCGGAGAGCC
>JAUXDV010000160.1 GCA_030620735.1 Gammaproteobacteria bacterium | reverse complement strand
TTAAGCGCCACCACTCTTGCCTCGTTTTTGGAGAGCAATCCGTTTTTTGTAGACATGGCCTCCAGAATCCGCATCATTGAGGCCTCGTTCCATCTCGGAAACGGCCTTTTGCAATGAGTCGTTATCAAGCCCCGCACAATTCCAGCTTGCTACTGCGCCCCTTACTTCTTATCATTCGGCACACAGCTTTTGTAGGAGTAAAACAATGCATTTTTCTCGAATCCTATCCATAATCACCCTGCTCGGCTTCATATCCACCAGCCAGGCTGCGGAACCCTCTTTTGACTGCAGCAAGGCGAGCGGCAGCATCGAGGAACTCATCTGTCAGAATGATGAACTTGCAACGCTCGATCACAAGTTGGCCAAATATTTCAAGCTGGCAACTGAAAGCTATCCTGCCGAAGAGCTCAAAACCCTGAAAGCCGGGCAGCGCGGCTGGATCAAGGGGCGCAATGATTGCTGGAAATCAGAGGACAAATCCGGGTGTGTGCGCAGCAACTACCAGCAACGAATCACCGATCTACAGATCACCACAGGGTCAGCTGAGATAACGCATTCAGCAGTGTTTCTCTGCAACCCTGAAAAACATGACTCCATCACAGCCGTTTTCTATAATGAGACTGAACTGCCGGCTGCCGTACTGACACGTCTCTCCGACGGGGTGGATGAGCAAAAACTGCTGTTTCTCACCCACTCCGGCAGTGGCTCCAGATATCTGGGTCAAAACGTCGAGTTCTGGAGCAAAGGCTCTGAAGCAATTGTTACATGGGGAGTCATTGATACTGCAGAGTTTAAATGCAAGCTTGATGCAGGAAACTCTGGTGGGATCTGATCTGGAGAATAGCGCTTGCCAGACCCCTGCCCTGCAGAGAAACAGACCTGTACCGACAGCCGCCCCGTCCTGGTCGAGACCGGGGCTGGATGTCGAGACCCGGCTCATTCGCTAAAAAGAGAAATCAACCGCAAGTGGACCTGAAGAAACAATTTCACTACTCGCCCTGCTACTGCGAAGAGAATGTCTGGCAACTCTGCCGGGAGCCGCAATTTCAGGGACGACCTGCCTTTGTGGTATTTGCATCCAATGCCGAAAAGAGTTGTGCGATCTGGCACCACCGTGCTGCACATTCGCCTGATGCCCCGATGATCTGGGACTACCACGTCATCCTACTGAGCAAAGAGCGAAAACGCGGCTGGCTGGTGTGGGATCTCGACACCACCCTGGAATTCCCTGTTAAAGCCGAAACCTGGCTGCAGCTCTCTTTTGCCATGGATCGCAGCATCCCTGAAACCTACAGGCCGCTATTTCGTTTGCTGACCCCGCAGGAGTACCTTCAACATCTCTCGACCAACCGTTCCCACATGCGCGATAAAAACGGCGACTGGCTGGCGCCTCCGCCAGAATGGGAACCTCCTTTTCAACCTGAGTTGGGCATGAACCTGTTCCGTTTTGTGCACATGGAGGAGGAATTCGTGGGGAAAGTGCTGAATCTACCTGCGATGTGGAGGCGTTTTTCCGGAGTCCGACCAAGCCGGCAAGGATAGACATCTCCTTTACCGTCTCTGCTCTTTTGACGACTTTGCCGCCTGTGTCCAGATAAGTTCTCAAAAAGCCCGTGTGATTGTTGTCATTGCCACGTCGCCTTCAGCTCCTCGCAATGACATCTGTTTTAAAATGTGTATTCAATGCACGGACTTATTGAGAAGTTACACGTCCAGATAGAAGTACATTGAAACTTCTCAAGAAATACGCACATTGTTGTTCGTTGCTGCACAACATGTGCTGGTACTATGGACATATTCGATAAGAATTACAGCGTGGATTCAAGAGCCGGTTGAGCAATCAATCGGGGCTTCACTCACTCAGGGCTATCATCATGGGCAAGATATTTATCTCATACCGCAGGGCTGATTCCGAATATGTCGTCGGAAGAATCTACAGTGATTTGTGCGCCGCCTATGGGAAAAAGAATATTTTCAAGGATGTCGACTCGATTCCTCTGGGTGTCGATTTCAGGGATGAGATCGCAAAGATCGTTCATGACTGCGACATACTGATCGCCCTGATCGGTGAACATTGGTCGACAATCACTGACGAAGCGGGAACAACCAGGATCAACGATTCGGACGACTATTTAAGAATAGAAGTCGAAGAGGCCTTGAAGAGAGATATCCCGGTCATTCCGATTATTACCAGCAATGCAAAGTTACCCGGTGAGGATGATCTGCCCGATTCATTGAAAAAACTGGCATTCCGCAATGCCATCCAGGTGCGTCCGGATCCGGATTATAAGTCCGATTTCAACAGACTGAAGGAGAACATCGACAGGATCTATCGCAAGCCAATTAGCAAACGTTACTTCCTGGCTGTCATACCTCTTCTTATCGTTGCGGCAGCCATCTTTTATGTTTACAAAACTCCTACTTCTGAACATGGAGTCGAGCCCACGCCAAAACCAGAACCCGTAGTAATTGTTACAGCACCATCACCGACTCCTGTACAGCCCCCCGCCCCTGCCCCACCACCCAAAAACCTGCCGGTTGAACAAACGCCGGCTTTCATGATTCGCCAGCTGACAGATGCAGACCTCGCCGGAAAATCCAGGCAGCAACTAGACAGGATGCGCAACGAGATCTACGCCCGTCATGGCCGTCGCTTCAACCGCTCCGACCTGCAGACTCATTTCGATCAACAACCCTGGTACCAGCCCCGCTATGCGCCGAACGAATTCCCCACCTCAAAGCTCTCGGAGATTCAAATGAATAATGTGCTGTTCATCCGCTCCTACCAGCAGCGCATGCACTGATGGAGACAGGCAATGCCTGACGGGACTGATGCCATAGTCATCCTCGGCGCAGCCGTCTATCCCAGCGGCAAACCGAGTCCCACGCTGATTCGCCGTGTCGAGTGGGGTATCGAACTGCTCAAACGGGGGGAAGCACAATGGTTGCTTGCCAGCGGAGGTGCGGGCGGGCGCGAACCATCCGAAGCTCAAGTGATGCGGCGCATCGCTGTTGAGCGCGGCATTCCGTACCAGCACATCCTCCTCGAAGAACGCGCTGAATCAACCTGGGAGAACGCCAGGGAGTGTGCAAAGATCATCCGGGAGCAGGGCTGGCGACAGGTCATCCTGGTGACTGACTCTTACCATCTCCCACGTTCTCTGCTTGCATTTCGCGCCTTCGGCGTCAATGCCACTCCCTGTCTCATCTGCAGGGGGCATAGCGGAACCACTACCCGCACTACACTGCTGCACTACCTGCGAGAACTCCCGGCGATCCCCTACTATGCACTGCGCTCTCTTTATCAGCGCGCAACAGGTACCTGAATAGTTACATTGACTCTCCGTCCGATGACTATTGGAAACGCATAAATTTCACCCATTTGCAACATTAGTTTCTTCAAGGTATAGTCACGCATAATTTTGCAAAAGAAACGTGAACCTCTATGTCTGCACATAAGATCCCGATTCTGAGTATCTCCATTATTCTCACTGCACTGACTGGAATGTCACAGGATGCTGCGGCGTTCAGATTTTCTTTCAACGGCATGCCGGTTAACCTGGGTGAAAAAAAGCCAGCACCGAGTCAGGATGCCTTCAAAGCAAGCCTGCAAGATAGCCTGGGATCAGATCTTTTTGTACTTCCTCGCACGAAGGGTGTGGCGGCTAAATTAAAACATCGGCCATACGCGGCTATCATTAAAGAAAAATCAAAAAAGTACGGCGTGCGCGTGGAGCTCGTACATGCTGTCATCCAGGCAGAGTCATCCTACAATCCCAAAGCTGTCTCGCATGCCGGTGCGGTTGGACTGATGCAGTTGATGCCGGCAACAGCCAAACGCTTTGGCGTCAGTAACAGTAAAAACCCGAGGCAAAACATCGATGGTGGAGTGCGCTACCTGCGGTTCCTGCTTGACTATTTCAACAACGACATGAAACTTGCCGTTGCCGGTTACAACGCTGGTGAAAATGCAGTGGTCAAACATGGCCGCAAAATCCCCCCTTACAGGGAGACGCGGCAATACGTCACGAAGGTCATGAAATATCTGCGCCGCAACCAGATCAGCAGCCAGTCATAGTCTGTCATAAAGTGGTTTGCCGTAAAAACAATCCCGGTGAATTATTTTTATTAATGTAAGCAACATTTCTTATATTTCTTACCGCTGCCACAGGGGCAAGGATCATTACGCCCCACCCGCGGTTCGCTGCGACGCACTGACTGCGATGGTGGCGCCTCTTCAGGCCGCTGAGCAAGCCAGTAAGAGTGAATCTCCCGCACATTGGGTGCAATCGCATTCTGCAGATTTCTCACTTCGCTCTCACTGGACTCATGCCCCTTCCAGCCCGTTGCCTGCGTAAAAGCCCGAATGGGTGCAAGAAGATCTTCCATTAACTTCCCGGCATCACCTCCCTCCATTTCCGTCAGCACTGCCCCGCTTATATAACCTTCACACCAATCATCAACAATGAGGTAGTTCCTATCCTCCCCCACCCGTTCCAAATAGAGCGGCTCAAAATCTTCGGGCTGATCCATTAACGTACTCACAATGCCGTTCATATGTCGAATCATCAGTGAAATGATCACCTCGAATTCCTTGTCACTCCCTCTCTCCGGCTCAAAATCACCCCATATCACCGGCAGCCATTGAGATGGCTGTACAATCACAGGCCCGCTGACAATAGCGGTAAAAAAACCATCCAGCTCCGAAACATCCAGCATACCCTCGTCCAGGCCTCTTGTATCAGCATTCTCATCGACACGATCCAGCAGAAATTGATTGAGACGCTCTAATTCTGCTTTACTTAATACTTTGATTTGATCTCTCCTATTTTGACTCATTTGTCCCAATGGTTTTAATCACTAAACCCGGTCAAACTCCGGGCCAACGAACCCCACTCCTCTTCCAGGCTCACTCCTTCAGGGAATGTAGAGCCGGCCCGCCTGTGCCAATAGCGCGAGTTCCACTCGTCCCCCTCCTCGCGGTGCAGATAGGCATGAATGCGCGCCGCC
>JAUXDV010000149.1 GCA_030620735.1 Gammaproteobacteria bacterium | reverse complement strand
GGTTCAACCACCGCGTCGGCGAAAAGTGATCCCGCCATGATCATAGCCATGCTGATGATGGCGCTTTTTGTGATAGGTCTCTGATATCCGTTTTTCATGATGTTTTCCATTGTAAAAGTTTGCAGTAGGCAGAGATACAACCATGACTGCAGTAGAGACTTCTTGTTTCATGTTTTTTTCTGCGAACTGCAAACTGATGACTGTCAGCTCCTATTTATGGCGCCATTCCCTCCACTGTACGGTAGATGGATTGAACGATGCGTTTACTGCCTTTCCCGGCAGTCGCAAGGGCCGTGATGCGGAACAGGTAGTAGGCGATTTCATCTTTTTTTGCAGGTTGTTCTTCCCGGGCGATATTCTCGCCGCTGCTCTCATGCACAGGGCCGAGATATTCGATCGTATAGGCGCCATTGACGCCATCTTGTGTGATAGCTTTTGAAGCTGTTGCGTCACTCCAGCCAGGCCACTGAATCGAAGATGGTTCTACTCCACTCTCCCCGGCTTGATGGTAGTGACTCTGCAATGGCGATGCGTTCGCGACAACGCTCGAGACATCTTTTTCAGCGACGCGCAGCAGATACTCGGCGTCATGCAGCGCCCTGCTGTGGAACTGGCTGTTGCTCGCCATCAACGACTCAAGAAACGAAGTGTTCAGTGACAGGGCGCCGAGAAGTGCAATCACCAGTAACAATATCAGGGCAATGGCAAGCGCCGCCCCCTGCTGGTTTTGATGAAACGGCTGGTGTGAATCTTTCATTCGCTTCAATTCCTCAGCTGCACTGTAGTGGAGTAGAGTTGGCGTCGAATATGGTCGTCAACGGCGTAATGATGACCGCCCATGGCATAGGTGCGCCGATTGACGACAGCCGGTTCGGCGCAGGCGGCGCGCACCAGCAGCCATACTCTTGCAAGCAGAACCGTAGAGTGAACGGCGCTGTTTGAGGTCAATTCCACCCACTCTCTCCACTCTGATGCAGAACCAAATGGGGCATTCCATTCCGAATCAGCCACATTGTTTGCATCCAGGTAGCGATAGGAGATTTCATTGCTATTCATATCATCATCAGGATTGAAGTCGATGACTCCATACTGAAGTTGCAGCTGTTCGACTCCCGTTACCAGCTCTTCAGCGGCAGGACGGCCATTGCTGTCAAGGGTTTCACGCCACAGAGCCGGTGGCTTGCTTCCATCGGGACAGCGAGTGGTCGAGGGTCGAATATAGTAGGCGCGTGCAATGATTTTCTGCACGATAGAGGGCTCTGCAACCTGGTTGCTGTCGCTTTCGGAACCGGAGAACAATGCCCCTGCGGAGGCGTTTGAGCGCAGATACAACTGCTTGTCAGACAATGCGCCCGTCACGGCAACGGGATGGGCATAGCGTGTTACGATAATATCGCCACGCAGATAATCACTGTCCGGGATACACGCATATTCACCATTGGTATCATTGAGTCCGAACAGCGGGCGGGCAAGCATGCGTCCCCACGCATTGCTAAGCGGACATTTTCCATCAGGTTGCAGCGGAGCGGATGTGCCTTCGATAGCGGTGATACTGTTCAAGCCTGCGAAATAACCGGCGCGGCGCAGATCACGGCTGATCAGATCGAGTGCATAGCGTGCATTCTCCTGAATCTGCTGCAGGTTTAATTGCGCCTCAAGGTTCCTTTTACTGCTGATGAAGATCTTTCCTGCGCCTGCGATCAGCACGGAGCCGATGACCAGCGCAATCATGATTTCGATCAGAGTGAGACCCCTCTGCACGCTCGTGTATGGTTTCAGATCGTTTGCCATCACAGCAGCACCCTGAGTTGAAAAAGCTGCAATGCATTTTCGGTTTGCGGCGGACAGCTGGTATCCGGCACTGTGATGCGTGCCTCATTCCAGCACAGGGAGATCGTCATCAGGGTCGAATCGATGTTATCGATAGTGATTGCGGTTTTTGTGATATTGCCCCTGCCGTCCGGCAGGAGTGAGAGCCGTTCATGCCAGCTCGACAGATCCTGTTTGCTCATCTGCTGTGCTGTACATGGATTCGTGCCGCACTCTGGTGAAGAGGGTTTGCCAGACAAGCTGCCGGTATATGTTCCTGCATTTACATGCGGCTGATTTGCCTTAAGGCGGTCGGAGATGTCACTGGCGAGCGCAATCACTTCAGAGCGCATGCGCCCCGTCTCGGTCGAGCGCATACTGCTCACCTGCATTCCGGCATAACCGAGCAGGCCGATCGACAGAATCACCATGGTCACCAGCACTTCAATGAGTGAGGAGCCGGCGTATCGTATGAAGTTTGGAATGTGGCAGGGTCTGAATTGCATCGATGAGACTCCGTTCAGTGATGCTTCATGTGTACCTCGTAAAAGATCCACATCTTTGGAAAATCCTTTCCAGTTTGATGTCAAGTCTGATGAAAGTGACAACGGCAGTTGCAGATGAAACTCCCTGAAGTATAGAACACTCCGGGAAAGTTGCAAGAAGATAGCGCATATTGACGGATTTGTATCAGCGCATGATAATCTTAAGGTAGTATTTGATTTGACTTCGGTTTTACCTGAGAATGCCTGTTGAAAACAAGAATATGAAGGCTATCCAATGAATTTACACGAATACCAATCCAAAGGACTGTTCCGCAACTATGCTATTCCTGTCCCGGATGGAGTCCCCATCAGCGATGCTGCAGACGTGCAGAATGCCGCAGAGTCGCTGGGAGGCGTTCGCTGGGTGGTGAAGGCCCAGGCGCATACCGGAGGGCGCGGCAAGGCCGGCGGCGTGGTGCTGGCCGATAGCCTGGAGCAGGCGCACAGTGAAACGCAACGCTTGTTGGGTTCTGTGCTGACGACGCACCAGACGGGCCCGCAGGGGCTGCCTGTTCATGAGGTATTGATTGAGAAGCCCACGGTGATTGCACGCGAGTTCTACTTGAGCGTGCTGGTGGATCGCGCCACACGGCGTGTCGCTTTCATGGCCTCACAGGCCGGCGGCATGAATATCGAGGAGGTGGCGGCCGCTACGCCTGAAAAAATCATCACCATCTCTGTCAATCCCGTGGTTGGTCTGCAGGCTTTTCAATGCCGGCAGATTGCCTTTGCCTATGGCCTCGAGGGCGGGCAGATCCGTGAACTGCAGGCGATCATGCAGGGGCTCTACAAGCTCTTTATGGAGAAGGACGCCAGCCTCATCGAGATCAATCCGCTGGTGGTGGACGAGGAGGGACATCTGCTGGCGCTCGACGCCAAGATCAATCTCGATGACAATGCCCTCTATCGTCATGCCGATTTGCTGCATATGCGCGATCTGACCCAGGAAGATGCGCGCGAGGCGGCCGCTGCGGAGCACCAGCTCAACTACATCAGTCTCAACGGCACAATCGGATGCATGGTCAATGGCGCAGGCCTGGCGATGGCGACCATGGATCTTGTTAAGCTGCATGGCGCAGAACCCGCCAATTTTCTGGATGTCGGCGGCGGCGCGACTGCTGAACGAGTCGCTGAAGCCTTCAAACTGATTCTTTCAGACAGCAATGTCCGAGCGGTGCTGGTGAATATCTTCGGCGGCATCGTCCGCTGTGATCTGATTGCCGAGGGGATCATTGCCGCAGTTACGGAGGTCGGCATCAGCGTACCGGTGGTTGTCAGGCTGGAAGGCACCAATGCGCCACAGGGACTTGAGATGCTGGATAGCAGCGGCCTGAATCTTGATACGGCAGATGATCTGACGGAGGCTGCGCAAAAAGTCGTTGCCCTGGCGGCAGGGTAAATACCGTAGACATCAATTAACGTAGGATGCTGCTGAGGTACGAAGCGCATCAATCGCGACAGATGCGCTTCGTACCTCAACAGCATCCTACGACAGTCGCACTGTCGCGATTAGAATGGCGTGAAAAGGATAAATAAATCACTATGAGCATATTGATCAACAAGCACACCAAAGTCATCTGTCAGGGCTTCACTGGCAAACAGGGGACTTTCCACTCCGAACAGGCGATTGCCTACGGTACAAACATGGTTGGCGGTGTTACCCCCGGAAAGGGGGGGCAGACGCACCTCGGCCTGCCGGTCTTCAACACCGTACAGGATGCGGTGTCGCAGGCAGGCGCCGAAGCCACCATGATCTACGTCCCGGCAGCCTTTGCCGCAGACGCTATCCTGGAGGCGGCGGATGCAGGCATCAAGGTGATTGTCTGCATCACAGAGGGTATACCGGTGCTTGATATGCTGAAAGTCAAGGCCGCACTGGATGGCGGCGACTCCATTCTGATCGGACCCAACTGTCCTGGGGTCATTACTCCCGGAGAGTGCAAGATCGGCATCATGCCGGGTAATATTCACCAGCCGGGCAGGGTGGGGATCATCTCCCGCTCCGGCACGCTTACCTACGAGGCGGTTTTTCAGACCAGCAACGAGGGCCTTGGACAGAGCAGCTGTGTCGGCATTGGCGGCGACCCTATCCATGGCATGAGTTTTATCGACTGCCTGGAACTTTTCGAGCAGGATGCTCAGACTGAAGGCATCGTGCTGGTTGGCGAGATTGGAGGTGCGGCTGAGGAGATGGCTGCTGACTATATCCGACAGCATGTCAGCAAGCCTGTGGTCGCCTATATTGCCGGAGTGACCGCGCCGCCAGGCAAACGCATGGGTCACGCAGGAGCAATCATCAGTGGTGGTGGCGGTACCGCAGATGGAAAATATGCGGCACTGGAAGCGGCAGGAGTTGCCACGGTGCGTTCACCGGCGGAGATAGGCCGGCGCATGGCGGAGTTATTAGATTAATCAACAATGCTTTCGTGGAATCTGTATATGCTGGAAGAGTAACTGAACATGCGCATAGCACTGGCACAACTCAATCTGCTGGTCGGTGATGTCGAAGGCAATGTCGCACGCATCATCGACGCATCGATCAAGGCACGCGATGAGCAGCAGGCCGACCTGATCGTCTTTCCGGAGCTGACCCTGACGGGCTATCCGCCGGAAGATCTGCTGCTGCGCCCCGAACTGATCGAACGCGTACAGCAGGCGACAGCCATGCTGTGTGAAGAGATCGACGGCATCACCGCAATCATCGGCTACCCGCGCCAGGGCGACGACGCTCTCTACAACAGTGCCGGTGTCATTCACGATCATGCCATCATCGCCGAGTATGACAAGGCGCTGCTGCCCAACTACAGCGTCTTTGACGAGAAGCGCTACTTCAGCAGTGGTGAGGATGCCTGTGTGGTTGATATCTGCGGCGTTCGCATCGGCATCACCATCTGCGAAGATATCTGGTACAACGAGCCTGCGCAGCGAGCCAAAGC
>JAUXDV010000177.1 GCA_030620735.1 Gammaproteobacteria bacterium | reverse complement strand
GTCACGGAACCATAGGTTTCAAACTGCGTGCAGGCCGGCAGCAGATAGACGCCGTCGGTGCGATCATGCATGACCGCTGAAACCGTCGGATAGGGATCGATGATCACCATCATATCCAGCTTCTCCATCGCCGTTTTCATCTCCTTGCCGCGCGTCTGACTGTTTGGCGCATGCCCCCAGAAGACCATTGCGCGCAGGTTGTCTTTTTGTGCAATATTGCCTTTATCTTCCAGCACGCCATCGATCCAGCGCGATACAGGAATGCCCTTGGTATGCATCGGGCTGACATCCTTGCCCTTGCTCTGCTCGTAGCTGCCGGCGTCAAACTGCCCCTTGATCCACTCAAAATCCAGATCCCACACTTTTGCCCAGTGTTTCCAGGAACCTGCGGAGAGGCCGTAGTAGCCTGGCAGAGAGTGAGAGAGAATACAGAAGTCAGTCGCTCCCTGAACATTGTCGTGGCCACGGAAGATATTGGTGCCGCCGCCCGCCACGCCCATGTTGCCCAGAGCCAGCTGGAAGATGCAGTAGGCGCGGGTATTGTTGTTGCCGATGGTGTGCTGGGTTCCCCCCATGCACCAGATAAAGGTGCCGGGGCGGTGATCCGCCATCGCTTTCGCTGCTGCATGAATCTGGTTTTCAGGGATTCCGGAAACCCTCTCCACCTCATCCGGCGTCCATTTCGCCACCTCGGCCCTGACTTCATCCATGCCGTAGACGCGCTGATCGATGAAGTGCTGGTCTTCCCAACCATTTTTAAAAATATGCCACAGCATGCCCCAGACTACGGGAACATCCGTGCCCGGACGGATACGCAGGAAAATATCCGCATGCGCAGCTGTGCGGGTAAAGCGTGGATCTATGACGATAATCGGAGCGTTGTTCTCCTCTTTCGCCTTGAAGATATGCTGCAGCGCGACCGGGTGCGCTTCAGCCGGATTGCTGCCGATGAGCAGTATCGCCCTGGAGTTGTGAATGTCGTTATAGGAGTTGGTCATGGCACCGTAGCCCCAGGTATTCGCAACGCCCGCTACAGTTGTAGAATGACAAATGCGCGCCTGGTGATCGACATTGTTGGTGCCCCACATCGCCGCCAGCTTGCGGAACAGGTAGGCCTGTTCATTGTTGAATTTGGCGGACCCCAGCCAGTAGACGGAATCCGGGCCGGACTCTTTGCGGATAGCCAGCATCTTGTCGCCGACCTCGTTGATCGCCTCGTCCCAGGAGATTTTTTTCCATTTGCCGTCGACCAGCTTGGTCGGGTATTTCAGACGACGCTCACCATGGCCGTGTTCCCTGACGGAAGCTCCTTTGGCGCAATGCGCGCCGCGGTTGAATGGATGATCAAAGGCCGGCTCCTGCGCCGTCCAGACGCCATTTTCAACTTCAGCAATAATACCGCAGCCAACCGAACAGTGGGTGCAGATTGTCTTGACTTGCGCCGCCTTGTTGGTCTCCGTCGCCTGCGCTCTCTTCATCATGGCCGGATTCAGGGTGGTCGCCAGTGCGGCGCCTCCCGCCATCAGGCTCGAGTTTCTCAAAAATGTCCGGCGAGTCATGGTTTCACCGGCGCCGCCTGTTGCAGCCTGCGGATTTTCCACTTGTGTGGCCGTTGCCTGATCCGAGATCTTTGTCAGTTTCATTCTCTATCCCCTGTTAAGATTTGGCGGCAAGGAGGATCACTCCGCAGCGCTCTTATAGTAATCGAGCACGTGCTCTGTCAATTGATATCCCTTGTCTGCCAGCTTTTCATCTGCCGCATCGGTATCCGCAGAGATTGCCGCTGTCGGAACAATTGCAGCCAGCGCCGCTCCTGCTCCTGCTGTTACAGCTCCACCGATGAATGCCCTGCGGCTCTTGAGTGGGTCATGCTTTTGATCGTGCTTCACTAGTCTCTCCTCCCGGAAAATCGCCGTCCTATAACGAAGGAAACGCCACTTCATTCAAACCGGCATATTCAGATAACGCTTATCCAACGCCGTAAACATGGCCCCGAATCGCCCTACCGCTCTATAAAAAACAGCTGATTTCGCTTCACTCAAATCACTGAAAAAACGCTCGAACCAACTGCCTATATGTGCTTCAAAAAACTCTTTCTGCGATGATTCATCCTCGGTTTCACCAATCAGCATGACCATCACTTCGCACAAGGCGGCCACATGATCCTCCGGCTCTGTGAAATCGCCGGCGCGTTCAAAACCGAGCAGCGCCAGATCATCCCGCAAGCGGCTCAATGGCTTCTCCATGAGGAAGCCGGTGAGATACCAGGAACCGTACGGCACCAACTCTCCGCGGCCCAGGCCGATAAACAGATCATGAAACTCATCATCCACCTGCTGAACGGTGCATGTCGACGCGGCAAGCCCCAGCATCGACATGGATACACCCAATTCATCGGCAGATGCGTCAACCTGTGAGAAACCCGCGGCCTGCGCCAGCAACCCGGCATCCGGCGGCATTCTCAACAAAGCCGCAAGCAGACTGTATGCTGCAGCCCGGTACTGCTGCTCTTCATTCAAATTCAGCATGCTGTTGATTTCAGCATCGAAAGCAACAACGTCAGGCTCCTGCTCGACTGCGATTGACTGGGTTTTCATTTTTTGTTTCTCATGTGGCTTATGTTGCAAGGTATGTACCAATATAATTCTGAAAATAATGACCAATAGGGAGCGAAATCGCCCGATGCATCGAAAATATTGCTCTATTTAGTGTAGATTTTCAATGTCGCCTGCATAAGACTCAAAGAAAACCCAAACCACGAAAAACACAAAAAGCACGAAATTCAGGGGTTTTCATTTTCGTGTCCTTCGTGATTTTCGTGGTTCATGCCTTAATGAATGACTCCCTCGATCGAGGCGCAAACTCGATCAATGCTGCCGCGACGCCATATCCGCACCCATCGCATCGTCATCCTGCACCACATCCACCACCCGGCAATCTTCGCACATCAGCAGACGTTCGCGGGCCCTCCTGCTCTGAAACATGGGATGCTGAGCCAGCTTCTTCTGCATGTTCTCGATCATGGAACTGCTTGCAAACGGCCTTCCGCAAGCGACACAGCAGAACGGCTCCTCTTCATACAGCAGCCGTGTTGTCGATCTCACCTCCCGCTCAAACAACAGCCGGGGTGTGATCAAGATCGCATCTTCGGGACAGGTCCGGGTGCAGATACCGCATTGCAGACAGTTGCTCTCGATAAAGTGAATTTGCGGTGCATCATGACCACTCTGCAAAGCCTTTCCGGGGCAGGCGCTGACGCAGGAGAGGCACAGGGTGCAACGTTTCGCATCAACTGCAGCCGTACCAAAAGGCGCGCCTGCGGCAAGATTGATCATCGGTTTTTTATGCAGCGACTGCGCATAGAGATGATCGATTGCCATGAAGAGCGTTTGCCGCTTGCCACCGGCGGCTGAAAAAGTGGCGGCCTCGATCAGCGGCATAGAGATTTCAGAGTGCGGCTCCCCATCGCTGAACGACTGCAGTTGAATGGCATCGAGCGGATACCCCATGCCCTGCAGGATCTCCTGCGCTATTGCAACCTGCTGCTGCAGCGCTGTACGCACCTGCTCCGCCATCGAGCCCCGATCAACCAACACGACACGACCGGCCCCATAAGCCAATGCGGAAAACCACACCTCCAGCCCTGTACTAGCTAGCTCTTCAACCACCATCGGCAGCACGTTGTCAGCAATCTGCTGTGTGATTTCGCCACTGGAACCTGCATCACCCCGGGCTTCGTTTTGCTGATCATTTTCTGCAAAAAACGCCAGCACCGGATGCTCGCCGCCTGACTCTGAATAAACATGCAGCAATGTACACACCTGGTCCAGCATATCCTGCATCGAAGGATAGGCGTAGGTCAGCGCACCGCCCGGACAAACCGCTGTACATACACCTCCCCCCTGACACAGATAAGGATCCACCTCTATCATCTCCTCAAGAGAGCTGATTGCCTGTGCCGGACAAGCATCGATGCATCGCGTACAGGCTGTGATACCGGAGCGGGCATGTGCGCAAATCGATGGGTCATAATTGAAATATTTGGGTTTCTGAAAGATACCGACAAGGTTCAATAAGGCTTCAACAGCCACCTGCACGCTCTCTTCGGAATCATCACTGCAGATATAGCCCGGTGGTTTCATCGGCATCTCCAGCACTGGCTCGCTGCTGAGATCCCAGATCAGGTCTACCTTGACACTCTCCCTGTTGGGCTTGCCAGCTTCTCCCAGATGAATGCTAAAGTTACCCAGATAGCCCTCGATAGCGAGGCTTCTTCCGCCTACGGAGACCAGAGGCGCACCGGGCTCCTCCACGCCACCTGTCAATATTACCTGGGGATGAAGCGCTCCACTCAAGCGCGGAGCCAGCTCAATCGCCTGTTCACCACCAATCACGGCAACGCGGCCGGAAGATTGGTACTCCAGCAGGCTGGTCGGCTGAACTTTCAGCTTTTCTAGTGCGATCTGCGCCTCTTGTCTGGCGCGCAAATTTTGCATCGATATGGTATTCAATTCACTCTCGCTCATGCTTCTGTTTTAACTTTAGTTTCGGTTTCGTTTTCATCTTCTACAGATGC
>JAUXDV010000073.1 GCA_030620735.1 Gammaproteobacteria bacterium | reverse complement strand
ATCGGCGGCAACTGTACGGTCAGTCTGATGCTGATGGCGCTGGGTGGACTCTTCCGTGAAGAGATGGTGGAGTGGGCGAGCGCAATGACCTACCAGGCGGCTTCCGGCGCAGGTGCGCGCAACATGCGGGAGCTGATCTCCCAGATGGGCGCAGTACATGCGTCGGTTGCTGACAAGCTGCAGGACCCCTCTTCTGCAATCCTTGATATTGATCGTGCTGTTTCCAACGCCATTCGCGGTGATGAGTTCCCAACTGCACAGTTTGGCGCACCGCTGGCTGGCAGCCTGCTTCCATGGATCGATGTGCGCCTGGAGAACGGGCAGAGCAAGGAGGAGTGGAAAGGCGGTGTGGAATCCAATAAAATTCTTGGATCAGGCAGTAATCCTGTACCTATTGACGGCTTATGTGTCAGAATTGGAGCAATGCGCTCCCACAGTCAGGCCTTGACCATCAAGTTGAAGGGCGATATTCCCATGGATGAGATCGAATCCATGCTTGCATCTGCTAACCAGTGGGTCAAAGTGATCCCCAATGAACGCGAATTGAGTGTGCGGGAGTTAACTCCTGCAGCGGTGACAGGCACATTGTCCGTACCGGTCGGCAGATTGCGGAAAATGAATATGGGGCCGGAGTATCTCTCGGCTTTTACCGTGGGTGATCAGCTTCTGTGGGGAGCCGCAGAGCCTTTGCGAAGAATGCTGGCGATCCTGTCCGGTGGATAGGCGTCTCCTGAAGATTATTATTGCACCATGAGTAGTAGAGAAACAATATGCTAAAGCGATTGACGATTCCTTCACTTCTGATCATGCTTTCAAGCGGCGCCCACGCTTTGACGCTGGGCCAGATTCATGTTCACTCCTTTATCAACCAGCCGCTGAAAGCAACAATTGATCTGCAGGGAGTCAAAGCGGATGAACTCTCAGCACTCAAAATCAAGCTTGCATCACGCTCTGATTTCAAAAATGCCGGTGTTGACTGGAGTGCGAAACTCGAAGGTTTAAGCTTTTCAATCATTCAGAGCAATAAAGGTCCTGCAATCAGGGTGACCAGTCGTAAGGCGGTGGTGGAGCCTTTTCTCAGTTTTGTTGTTGACGCCAAGTGGGCCAATGGCAAGATGATCAAGGATTTTACGCTGTTGCTTGATCCTCCTCTCTACTCTGGAAAAAAAGCTGCTGCGGTTGATGCCGCAAGCGTGACTGCCAGGACGCCTGTGCAAACCGATGATAAAAAGCCACAGCCACAGAAACAGAAGGTGTTACCGGCGGCGCCTGAAGAGGAGGCGGCGGCAACCTCTCCAGCCAGCGACATACAAGGCCCTGTTGCGCAGACAATGACAGGCACAAGCTTATGGCAGGTTGCTTCCAAAGTACGCCCCACCGATGCAACCATGCAGCAAACCATGGTGGCTATTCATGAGGAGAATCCGGAGTCATTTCTGCGCGGCAATATGAATCTGCTAAAGAAAGGTCAGTTGCTGCGTATTCCATCTGCAGAGGTCATCCAGGGTATATCGGGCGGTGCAGCTGTAAAGAGGGTGGCGAAACACGAGCAAGCCTTGCGGGCCAGAAAATCAGTCAGGTCGTCGAAGCGTCTCTCTCCTGAAATTATTGCCCTGGCAGCCGAACCTGCAGCGCCTCCTGCGCAGCAGACGGCAGTTGTAACACCGCCGGAGGCCGGGGTTGGAGGTCAATTACGCCTGGATTCTGCGGCTGATGCTGTCAATGAGGGGGCATTCGGCGGAGACCTGGAGTCAGGCAAGAGCGGTCTCTCCGCAGATACAGGGGAAGTTGATGAAAACAGGGCGCTGAAATCACGTGTCGCATTGCTGGAGGAGCAGCTGAGAGTTGCGCACAAGCTGATCAAGATGAAAGGTGAGCTGGCTCAACTACAGGGGTTATACCGCCAGATCGATACGCAGAGGTCGAAGGATGATGACGAGCAATTGGATGTCACGGATGAACAACTGCTGCTGCTGGCTGATGCCGGTTCTGTTGCCGCAGAAGAAGCAGTTGCAGAGGAATCCGCTCAAGAGCTATTGAGTGCTGATGATGCTGACATGAAGGATGAGGACCTTGCCGATGACAATCCTGAGCAGCAACAGACATCCGCGGAAACGGACACGAGTGAAGATGTCGAACCCTCCAGGGGTGAAGCCGATCAACCCTCTCCGGTTGCAACAGACGATGTGGACACTGTCGCCGGCGAGGAGACACAGGCAGAAGATGCTTCATCTTCCCCGCCAGCAGCAGAGGAGCAGCAAACCGGGAGTCCGGCGACTGAAACAGAAGCGGTGGTTGCAAGCACTGAGATGAGCACAGCGCCATCCACCGAAATTCTGCACGAGGAGGCAGCTGCTGTACCTGGAGGCGGGCGTGATTCAATCATTGAAGGCATTGAAAATAACCTGCTGCTTACCGCCGGCGGAGTGGGTGTTCTGGGACTGCTTCTCTCTTTTCTTCTTGGTCGTGGCAGCAAAAAACGTACAGGACCTGATCAGGGTCTCAGCGACGAGATTCCGCTTGACGAGAGTCTGACAGAGAAAAGGCTGGCTGGCGTGAGCAGCGACACGCTTCAAGAGGGTGAGGTTGAGAGTGTCGGAGAAGTATCTGATGCGGATGAAACCCTGATTCAACAGCCGAATCAGGAATCCACGAAGCTGTTTGAGCCTCCCGAGGTTTTTTCGATTGAGGAGCCGGTAGCACTTGATCCTCTGCAACTTGTAAAAGTCCTGCTGCGCAATGGAGAAAATCAGCAGGCGCAGGAGGTGCTCATGCAGGCAGTTGATGCGGATCCGGCGCGCATGGAACTGCATATGCAGTTGATAGAGTTGCTCCACGCGAATAAAGACCGTCGTGCATTTGAAGCAGAGATGAATCAGCTGGAGACAAGCGGGTTCAACATTGACCCCGAAGATTGGCAAAATATAGAAGGTATGCATGCTGACCTGCTTCCGAGCGTCGTTGATTCACCGGATGTTGTAAGCCGGAAGCACTCTGATGCTGAGATCATTGATCTCGATTTCGGCGCAGTCGAAAAAAGCAGTGGCGAGGATGTGGCCGGGAGTGGGGGTCAATCTGACTCCGATCTTGAAGAGGCTTTGCGTGCATTTGAGATGGTGCTCGAGGATAAAAATTCTGATGAGTTGCTCTCGGAAGCTGGTATTGCCCTGGATGAAACTGCGGCAATACTGGATAACCCTGTAACCAATGCCATGCCGGGCTCTGAAATTGTTGAAGACCTGGAGCTGGAGGAGGATCTTGTTGTCGATGAGAACGCTGCAGCTGATCAGGAGATAGACATCATCTCACTCGATGACTCATTCGGCATCGATTCACACATCAACGATGATTTTAACGATATTTTTTCAGGGAGTGCCAATCAGACGGTAGAAGAGAGCGATGCACTCTCTCCCGGTGAGGAAGATGCGCTGCCGATTGCAGAGTCTGAAGAGCTCTCCATCACCTCGTTTGATACAGATCCATCGACCTTGAAGCAGGCGGAGTTGGATGCAAAAATTGATCTGGCCGCTGCGTTTGCCGACATGGGTGATGTGGATGGGGCCAAGGATATTCTTGATGAAGTCCTGTCTGAAGGGAGTGCTCATCAGCAGCGGGCCGTACAGGAACTGCTGAAAAAATATCTCTGATCCACTAGAATCCTTGATCCACTAAAATGTTTGCAAATGAGTCAAGTTTTAAAAGAGTCTCTCGCTGAGAACGCAAAGGACGCAAAGGTTTTTCTTGGCGGTCTTTGCGTCTTTGCGAGAGAAAATGTTTTTTTTCATGCCTTGTCAGTCTGAGACCTGATCTCACTAGCTTTGACTCATGCGTATCGCCCTCGGCATTGAATATAATGGCAGCTCCTTTCACGGCTGGCAGATGCAGCAGCCGGGTATCAGGAGTGTCCAGCTTGTGGTTGAACAGGCGATTGCCAAGGTCGCCGATCATGCCGTTCGCGTCCACTGCGCAGGGCGCACGGATACCGGTGTGCATGCGCTTGAGCAGGTCATCCATTTCGATACACAGGCGCAGCGCCCGCAGCGGGCCTGGACGCAAGGCGTCAATGTCAACCTGCCTGATGATGTCAGCGTACTCTGGTCGACACAGGTCCCCGAAGAGTTCCACGCCAGGTTTTCCGCCGAACGGCGCTGTTATCGCTACCTGATTCTAAATCGTTCGATGCGCTCCGCACTGCAGCATGGCAGGGCTACCTGGATTCATCATCCGCTGGATGCTGAAGTGATGCACACAGCTGCCCAGGTGCTGACAGGAACCCATGACTTCAGCTCCTATCGCGCACTGGGTTGCCAGGCGAAAAGCCCGGTGCGGACGCTGCATCACATCTCGGTGCGGCGACGTGGTGAGATTCTCGAACTCGGGATTGAGGCCAATGCATTTCTGCATCACATGGTCAGAAATATTGCCGGAGTGTTGATCACCATCGGCAAAGGTGAGGCCGGCGGTAGTTGGGCGAAACATGTACTGGAGCTGCGTGACCGCCGTCTTGGTGGAGTCACGGCGCCTCCCGACGGGCTCTATTTTGAGAAGGTGACTTATCCGGAGAAGTTTGAGATTCCGGGAAGGTTGTAGGATTTAAGTTTTAGGTTTTGCCGGAATTCTATAGGATAATAGAGCGGTCTTATCTATTCCTTCTATTTTCTATGCGAACACGCGTTAAAATTTGCGGCATCACCCGGATCGAGGATGGAATCGCTGCAGCCGTTGCAGGCGCCGATGCGATCGGACTGGTGTTCTACCCCAACTCTCCCAGGTATGTGGCAATCGGACAGGCGGCTGCGATTGCCTCGGCTTTACCGCCGTTTGTCACCAAAGTGGCGTTGTTTGTGGATGCAACGGAGGAGGAGATAGATTCGGTCATCAGTCAGGCGCCAATTGACCTGATCCAGTTTCATGGCGACGAATCTCCAGACTTTTGCTCTGCACAGGGTAAGCCGTATATCAAGGCTGTTCGCATGAAGCCAGGGGTGAATTTACATGAACAGAGGGAGCTTTATCATCTCTCCCGCGGACTGTTGGTGGACAGCTATCGTGCAGGAGTTCCCGGCGGAACCGGAGAGTGTTTTAACTGGTCGCTGATTCCAGCCGACCTGTGTGCGGAAATTGTACTGGCGGGAGGATTAACCCCGCATAACGTCGCCGCTGCGATTCGCGCTGTTCATCCATGGGGAGTGGATGTCAGCGGTGGCGTTGAAGCGGCGCAAGGCGTCAAAAGAGAAATAATAAAAGGCATCAAAGATGCGCAAGCAATCAAACAACTGATTCGAGGAGTCGAACTTGGCGATCGAAATACCGACTAACTGGCATGAGATGCCGGACCAACGCGGCCATTTTGGCCCCTACGGCGGCATCTTTGTCTCTGAAACGCTGATGGGTGCGCTCTCCGAGCTGAATCACGCCTATGAGCGCTATATGCAGGATGAGGCGTTTATTGCCGAACTGGATGCGGATCTGGCAAACTACGTCGGACGACCGTCGCCGCTCTACCATGCCGAACGCTGGAGTCGTGAACTCGGCGGTGCGCAGATTTATCTGAAGCGTGAGGATCTCAATCACACCGGCGCCCACAAGGTGAATAACACCATCGGCCAGGCGCTGCTCGCCAGTCGTATGGGCAAGAGCCGCATCATTGCCGAAACCGGGGCAGGACAGCATGGCGTCGCCACAGCAACCGTTGCTGCGCGTCTGGGTCTTGAATGCGTCGTCTATATGGGGGAAGTCGACATCGCCCGTCAGGAGGCCAATGTTTATCGCATGCGTCTGCTTGGCGCCGAGGTTGTCTCCGTCACTTCCGGCTCCCGCACACTCAAGGATGCGCTGAATGAAGCGATGCGCGACTGGGTCACCAATGTCGATGATACCTTCTACATCATTGGAACCGTTGCGGGGCCACATCCCTATCCGGCGATGGTGCGTGATTTTCAAACCATTATCGGGCGTGAAGCGCGCCGGCAGATGCAGGAGATGACGGGTGGACTGCCTGATGCGCTCATCGCCTGTGTCGGCGGAGGCTCCAATGCGATCGGTCTTTTCCATCCCTTCCTGAATGATGCCGATGTTGCGATATATGGTGTTGAAGCAGCGGGTGACGGCATCGATAC
The DNA here is from genome assembly GCA_030620735.1 of Gammaproteobacteria bacterium. Lineage (GTDB taxonomy): Bacteria > Pseudomonadota > Gammaproteobacteria > Chromatiales > Chromatiaceae > Sva-25. The sequence continues at coordinate 2,348 of JAUXDV010000073.1, read as the reverse complement.
AGGCCGTCATGCCGCGCCTCTGTGTGCCGGCAGCCCCGGCGTGCTGCACGGCAACCGCACTTACCTGATGGAAGATGAGAATGGGCAGATTATTGAAACTCACTCGATCTCGGCCGGGCTCGATTACCCCGGCGTCGGTCCGGAACATGCGTGGCTGAAAGATACACAGCGCGCCAACTATGTCGCCATCACCGATGATGAGGCGTTGCTGGCATTTCATGCACTGACGCGTATCGAAGGAATTATTCCGGCGCTGGAGTCCAGCCATGCACTGGCTTATGCCATGAAACTAGCCCCGCAAATGAAGCCTGAGCAGAAACTGTTGGTCAATCTCTCCGGTCGTGGAGACAAGGATATGCACACGGTTGCTGCACGCGAGGGGATCAAGCTATGAGCCGTATTCAATCCTGTTTTGCCGAACTCAAAGAGAGGCAGCGTGTTGCATTGATTCCTTTTATCACTGCAGGTGATTCCGAGCCGGCATTGACAGTGCCGTTGATGCATGCGCTGGTGGAATCAGGCGCTGACCTGATTGAACTGGGCATCCCCTTCTCTGATCCAATGGCGGATGGGCCGGTGATTCAAAAGGCTGCAGAGCGCGCCCTCAAACACAATGTCAGTCTCAGGGATGTGTTGCAGATGGTTGCCGAATTTCGTCAGCGTGATGCGGAGACCCCCGTGCTTTTGATGGGGTATCTGAATCCGGTCGAGGTGATGGGTTATGAAGCCTTTGCCGCTGAAGCCAGTGAGGCCGGAGTTGACGGCGTCCTGATCGTTGACCTCCCGCCGGAAGAGGGCGGGGAGATGCTTCCCCTGCTCTATGCGCAGCAGATCGATCCTGTTTTTTTGATCGCGCCGACGAGCGACAGCAGCCGCATACAGAAAATTTGTGACGCCTCGCGTGGTTACGTCTATTATGTATCCTTGAAAGGAATAACGGGGGCAGGACACCTGGACCTCGACTCCGTTGCCCAAAGGGTCTCCGAAATCAGAGAGATCAGTCAATTGCCAATAGGCGTTGGCTTTGGCATCAAGGATGCTGCAACAGCTGCGGCGATGGGGAAACTTGCCGATGCTGTGATTGTAGGCAGTGCAATTGTCAATCGTATTGCAGAGCACCAGGGTGATGCCGAGGCTACAATCAGTGCAGTCAGCAGCTTTGTCGGCGAATTAAGAGCAGGGTTAGATAAGTAGGCAGGTTTTAGGTTATTAAGTTTTAGGTCGTATTTGGTGAGAACTTGTCACCTAAAACCTAAAACCATCAGGGGTTTTCTATGAACTGGTTTGAAAAATTATTACCCACACGTATTCGTACAGACGGTAACACCAAAAAAACAGTTCCTGAAGGGTTGTGGGAGAAATGCAAGGGGTGTGGAGCGGTTCTGTATCGATCTGAGTCAGAGCGTAACAACGATGTTTGTCCCAAATGCAATTTTCATAACCGCATCGGTGCGCGCCGCCGCATCGATCTCTTTCTTGATGCGGGGGAGCGAGTCGAAATTGGCGAAAAGTTGAGCGCCACCGACCCGCTTAAGTTCAAGGACAGCAAAAAATACCGGGAGCGTCTGACAATTGCTCAAAAGACAACTGAGGAGAAGGATGCCCTGGTCGTCATGAGAGGAAAGCTCAAGGGGATGGATGTGGTTGTGGCTGCTTTTGAATTCTCCTTCATGGGAGGTTCAATGGGGTCTGTCGTCGGTGAACGTTTTGTGCGCGGCGTCAATATCGCACTGGAAAACAGACTGCCATTGATTTGCTTCTCCGCCAGCGGCGGTGCTCGCATGCAGGAGTCGCTGTTCTCTCTGATGCAGATGGCCAAGACCAGCGCCGCACTGGCGAAAATGCGCGAGGCAGGTATCCCGTTTATCTCGGTGATGACTGACCCGACCATGGGAGGCGTCTCTGCCAGCCTTGCGATGCTTGGAGATATCAACGCCGCTGAACCCAATGCGCTGATCGGTTTTGCAGGACCACGCGTGATAGAGCAGACGGTGCGCGAAACCCTGCCCGATGGATTTCAGCGCAGCGAATTCCTGCTCGAACATGGCGCCATCGATATGATCATCACTCGTCATGAGATGCGGGATCGCCTGCATCGGATTGCAGCGATATTAACGGCTGCTGAAGCGGCGCCTGTGCAGCCTGAACCTGATGTCACACCAGATGTTCCGGCCTCCACTGACGACAGCGACCCTGATGAAGAAAAAGCGCTCACTGCGTGAGTGGCTCGACTACCAGCAGCAGATTCATCCTGCCGAGATCGAGCTGGGTCTCGGGCGTCTGCGCGAGGTGTGGCTTCGGCTCCATCCCGGACAATTTCAACCACTGATCATCAGTGTCGCGGGAAC
>JAUXDV010000070.1 GCA_030620735.1 Gammaproteobacteria bacterium | reverse complement strand
ACTGTTGTGATTAAAGCCATTCTCTTCACCTAAAGTAATTGAATATTCAGGTTGGAGTAGTTTTGGCTCTACATTTCCTGTAGATTTCATCATAAACTTTCTGTATCGTACTGCTTCCTTACGCCGGTGTAGCTCAGTTGGTAGAGCAGCTGACTTGTAATCAGCTTGTCGGGGGTTCGACTCCTCTCGCCGGCTCCATTTATATGAAAAGCCCCTCGCGGGCTTTTTCTTTTTTTCGCGGGTAAATCCATGGGTTTTAAATGCGGCATCGTTGGCCTGCCGAATGTGGGCAAATCCACGCTCTTCAACGCACTGACAAAAGCAACTATTGCTGCGGAAAACTATCCCTTCTGCACCATCGATCCCAATGTGGGCATAGTTCCAATCGCCGATCCGCGCCAGGATCAAATCGCCGCTATCGTCAATCCCGAAAAAATCGTTCCCACCACCATGCAGTTCGTGGATATTGCCGGGCTGGTTGCCGGCGCATCCAAAGGCGAAGGGTTGGGGAATAAATTCCTTGCCAATATTCGTGAAACTGATGCGATCTGCCATGTGGTGCGATGTTTTGAAAACGATGACGTGGTGCATGTTGCAGGCAAGGTTGATCCGCTGTCAGATATCGAGGTGATCAACACCGAGCTGGCGCTGGCTGATCTGGAGTCGGTCGAGAAAGCTTTGAACAAGACGGAGCGTCAGGCTAAGACCGGTGACAAGAAGATTATCGCCAGAAAAGAGCTACTGCAAAAAGTGGCGGATCATCTGGATGGCGGCAAGCCGGTGCGCTCTCTTGATCTCGATGATGACTCTCGCGCCGAGCTTTATGACCTGCATCTGTTGACCATCAAGCCAACTCTCTATATTGCCAATGTCGACGAAAATGGATTCGATGACAATCCGATGCTGGATGCTGTGCAGCAGCTCGCGGCGGAAGAGGGGGCGGCAGCTGTTGCTGTGTGTGCAGAGATCGAGATGGAGATGGTCGAGTTGGATGATGAGGAGCGCCAGGAGTTTCTCGATGATCTGGGGCTGGAAGAGCCTGGCTTGAACCGGGTTATTCGCGCCGGTTACAAACTGCTGGGTTTGCAAACCTATTTTACAGCCGGGGTCAAAGAGGTGCGAGCATGGACTGTTCCTGTCGGTGCGACGGCGCCTCAGGCTGCCGGAGTCATTCATACTGACTTTGAACGTGGTTTTATTCGTGCAGAAGTAACGGCTTTTGATGACTTTATCGCCTGCAACGGCGAACAGGGCGCTAAAGAGGCCGGTAAACTGCGTCTGGAAGGAAAGGATTACATCGTACAGGATGGTGATGTGGTGCATTTCCGCTTTAATGTATAGCTTTTACTTGACGTGAGAGCGTTAACTCTCTAAAATTCCCGCTCTTGATTTTACGGGATTCATTATCTCGTCTATAGAACTAATTTGTGGAGATTCAGGGTATGTATGCCGTGATTCAGACAGGTGGAAAGCAATATCGGGTGACCGAAGGTGCGACCCTCCGAGTAGAAAAATTGAATGCTGACGAAGGCGCCTCTATTGATCTTGATAAGGTGCTGATGATTGGTGAAGGTGAAGATGTCAAGATTGGCGCTCCCTATGTTGATGGCGGCAAAGTGACAGCAACTGTTAAGTCCCATGGGCGAGGCAAAAAAGTCACCATCATCAAGTTCAAACGCCGCAAGCATCACATGAAGCGTCAGGGCCATCGTCAATGGTACACTGAACTTGAGATTACAGGCATTAACGGCTAGAGAGTAAACAACCATGGCACATAAAAAAGCAGGCGGTAGTACACGCAACGGTCGCGATTCAGAATCGAAACGCCTTGGCGTCAAGATGTATGGCGGGCAGAAGATCAGCGCAGGCAACATCATCATTCGTCAGCGAGGCACCAAAGTGCATGCCGGTGAGAATGTCGGTTGTGGTCGAGACCACACGCTTTTCGCAACAGCAGATGGCTTTGTGGAATTCAAAGTGAAAGGGCCGAAGAACCGCCAGTTTGTAAGCGTGGTTCCTGCCTGAACTGATTTTCAGTTCTGCATACAAAGCCCCGCTGATCACGGGGCTTTTTTTATGCGCGGAGATATGTAACCATGCATAATCAATCCATAGGATGTACTGAGGCACGAAGCGCATCAAGCATGCTCGCATAGTATTAACCCCGCTGACCTTCACTGGTAGTCCTTGAGTATCCAACATTCATTCAAATGAGTCGAATTCCCACAATTACTCTCGCCAAGACGCAAAGCCCGCCAAGAAAAAACCTTTGCGTCTTGGCGTCTTTGCGAGAGGCAATAAAATTTTCATGCATTGTGAGCCTGAGACTTGGTTTTGCTAAAATTGTTGAGGTGTTACTGATAAACATATGTATTAAGCAGGGAGTCAGAGCAGGTAATCATGAAATTTGTCGATGAAGCAATTATCAAGGTCGAAGCCGGTGATGGCGGTAAAGGCGGATCCAGCTTTCGCCGCGAAAAATATATCCCCAGAGGCGGTCCTGATGGCGGTGATGGCGGTGATGGCGGCAGTGTCTATCTGGTGGCGGACTCCGGTTTGAATACGCTTGTGGATTTTCGTCACAGGCGACTGCATCGCGCCGAGCGTGGAACCAACGGCATGAGCAAGCAGATGACCGGCCGCAAAGGCGAGGATCTCTATGTCAAGGTGCCTGTCGGTACGCGTGTCGAGGATGCGGAGACCGAAGAGCTGATCGGCGAGTTGCTGAAGCACTGCGAGCAGATGATCGTTGCCAGGGGCGGAAAGCATGGCATTGGCAATGTCCACTTCAAGAGCAGCACCAATCGCGCTCCGCGTCAGTTCACCTATGGGCAGGAGGGGGATGTCCGTCTCCTGCACCTGGAGTTAATTGTGCTCGCTGACGTCGGTTTGCTGGGCATGCCGAATGCAGGCAAGTCAAGTTTGATCAGCAAGGTTTCCAGCGCCACCCCCAAAATTGCTGATTATCCCTTTACTACACTCTATCCAAATCTCGGTGTCGTCAGCGCCGGTCAGGAGCGCAGTTTTGTCATTGCCGATATTCCCGGGGTGATCGAGGGGGCAGCTGAAGGCGCCGGGCTGGGGATTCAGTTTCTGAAGCATCTGGCGCGCACCAGGCTACTGCTGCATGTCATTGATATCGCCAGCTGGGAGACGCATGCCATAGCTACAGAAGCAAAACAGATCGTTCATGAGGTGACTAAGTTTGGTGGTGATCTGGCGCAAAGAGAACGCTGGCTGGTACTCAACAAGATTGATCTTCTCAGCGATGATGATCTTCAGCAGCGCCGTGATGAACTGCTTGAGGCGCTTGCCTGGCAAGGGCCTGTATTCGCGATTTCAGCGGTCAGCGGAGAGGGTACGGCAGAATTGGTGCAGCAACTGATGCAATATCTCGAACAACAACAGCTATCGGAGTCTGATGTTGCTGCTTCTGATGCGGATGCCCCATGGGATCCTGTCAAATAATGTCACGAGAAAATATTGCGGTGACATCCCGTTGGGTGGTCAAGATCGGCAGTGCGCTCCTGACTGCGGATGGCCGCGGTCTCGATCGCGAACGTCTTGGCGTCTGGGTCGATCAAATGGCTGATCTTGTGAATCAGGGCCACGAACTGATCGTGGTTTCATCCGGAGCCGTCGCTGAGGGGATGTCGCGTATGGGCTGGAAGTGCCGTCCAACCTCCCTGCACGACCTGCAGGCAGCTGCGGCCATCGGCCAGATGGGGCTGGTCAAGGCCTGGGAGAGCTGTTTTGCCAGGCGTGATCTGCACACTGCGCAGATACTGCTGACCCATGATGACCTCTCGAACCGGAAACGCTATCTAAATGCCCACAGTACGCTCAGGACCCTGTTGTCGCTGGGCGTTATTCCTGTCGTCAACGAAAATGACACTGTCGCAAATGATGAGCTGCGCTTTGGTGATAATGACACCCTTGCCGCGCTTGTTGCAAACCTTGTGGAAGCCGACCTGCTGGTCCTGCTGACAGACAAACCGGGTCTCTATGACAGGGATCCCGGAAAACATGAAAATGCCCGGCTGATCAAGGAGTCGGGTGTCAATTCAGCACAGCTGGATGAGGCTGCAGGGGAGAGTTGCAGCGGTTTGGGGCTTGGTGGCATGATCACCAAGATTCGTGCGGCACGTGTTGCCGCGAGGTCAGCAACTGCGACCATTATAGCCGGTGGTACAGAGCCTGCGGTTTTACAGCGCATCGCATTGGGTGAGGAGGTTGGCACGCTGCTGAAACCGACTCAGCAAAGCACTACTGCCAGAAAGCGCTGGCTTGCCGGTCAACTTCAGGTCAAGGGGGCTTTGACGCTGGATGATGGCGCGGTAGCCATGCTGCGGAACAAAGGCAAGAGTCTGCTGGCTATTGGAGTTACCGAAGCCAAAGGTGATTTCCGGCGCGGCGAGGTTGTCACCTGCGTTGACAGGCATGGAAGCGAGATTGCCAGGGGGCTGGTCAATTACAGTGGTGATGAGATCCGGCGCATCAAGGGTAAGCCATCAACCCGCATACATGAGATTCTCGGTTATATCGACGATGACGAGCTTATTCACCGTGATGACCTGGTGATATTGTAAATTTCAGTTGTCAGGGAGCAGCATAAGGAGTTGTCCGGAACTGACTGTTTTCTTCATACTGTTCCCTGCAAGCTGCAGATTCCTCTTACTCTTCGGTTGTATCTTTCACCGTGGCATCTGCAGCATGGGTGCGAACCGACTCAATGCCGTTGAGCGCTCCCTTTTTTGTCTTATACATCTGGGAAGTGGCGATCACCTGGCCGTTGCTCGCCTTCAGATTGAAATGGAATTTACCATTTGCTGCAGCATTGAGTTCAAATGTGCCTGTAGCCATGAATATTCTCCTTTAGTCTCAGTAATGTTGCGCCACACAATGTGACGAATGGCAGTATATCTCCATGTAAAAGCAGAGTGCAACAAAATGCGTTGTTTTTAGGGATGATGCATGACTTGTTTCCCTGTGATAAAACAAACAGTTGCAGCTTCCCGGATACTTCACACAAATAGTGCTAGACAAAGGCAAGTCAACACGGCATGATTAATTCTGAATTTTGCTCATCACGGATATGCATTCAATGTCGCAACTGTCGCAACCGGTCGTGATCCAGGGAGATCGAGAGATTTTTTCAGAGGATATTGAGCATATCTGCACCATTATGGAAAGGTTCCCCGGTTTACCGCGCAGTGAAATTATCGCCACAGTGTGTGAAACACTCGAGTGGTTGACGCCGGCCGGTCGGCCGAAGATCGATGCCTGCACCAAACTGCTCAATCGCTTGCAGGATGACGGGGTTCTACGCTTGCCGGCGATACAGAAAAACTACAGTCACCCTGGTCCACACTCGCAAAGCGCACCCGAGGTGAGCACCCGCAGTGCTCCGCAGCCACTGCTGGAAACAACGCTGGCAGCACTCGGGCCGGTTACGTTGACAACGCCGGACAACAAGGCAGACCGTGAGTTGTGGAATGAGTGTGTCCAACGCTATCACTACCTGGGCTACAAGAAGCCGTTTGGCTACCGCCAACGCTATTTTATCGAGGCAGGCTCCCGCCAATTGGGCTGTATTATGCTCAGCGGAGCAGCCAAGTCTGTGGGCGCTCGTGATCGCTGGATCGGCTGGGATGAGCGGCAGCGATTGAAGAACCTGCCGTGGGTGCTCAACAACAGCCGCTTTCTTATCTTTCCCTGGGTCAGGATTCCTAATCTGGCCAGCCATGTGCTTGCCCAACTGACGCGGCGGGCGTGTGATGACTGGCAACAACGCTGGGGGTATAGCCCCGTGCTGCTGGAGACCTTTGTCGATCCGCTGCGATTCCATGGCGGCTGCTATCGCGCAGCAGGCTGGGAGCTCCCGGGGCGGACCACCGGCGCCGGGCTGGTGCGAAAAGGAAAGCAGTATCAAACGACTCCTAAATTGATTTTTGTTAAACCTCTGCAAGCGGATTTTCGCCGTCTACTCTGTTCTGATCAACTCAAAGGGAGAGTTGAGCTGTGAGCAAGCCTCACCGGTGTGCGGCCAATAACGAGATCATCCGGCCTCTCAATCGAGAATTATCTGCGTCCGCCGGTTCCCACTTCACGGGCGCCATGTGTAATTACCCATTTGATATATAGCAATCTACCCCACAGCCACATTGGAGAATCTATAATTTAGTCAGGATGTAAGAGTTCTCTCAATGGATGGGAGTTGAGATATCAGGAGATAATCATGAAAAGATTAATGCTTGTATTCACGATGGTGCTGTTCAGCAGTGCAGCCTGGAGCCTTGACGAAGGATTGGCTCGCAGCTACTCGCAATATTTCCAGCCATTTGACGGCAAGGCCACTTCCAAGGCATTGCAATTCGTCAAGGCCCCCGATTTTGTCAAGGCGATCAAGAGTGGAGAAAAACTCTTTGTTCTTGATATCAGAACCCCTGCCGAGACAGGAATCATTGCCATGGGAGTGAGCGATAAACTGGCTGTTCCCATGAATCATGTGTTCACTCCGGCAGTTCTGTCAAAAATCCCAACTGACAGAAAGGTTGTTGTGGTGTGCAAGGCAGGTGCGAGAGCCATGGCGATCGCAACGGCGCTGCGTCATACCGGTTTTACAAATGTCTACGTGCTGAAAGGAGGCATTGCCGGACTGGCGCAATATGTGGTGCCCAAAACAGTTTATTGAAACATGTTGCCGCGCCTGCTTTATAGGGGGTTGTAGCGAGCCTGTTGTTTTAACGACTGCAGGCTCACTTCGCTCAGTGTGAAGGTGTTGCCAGTTCTGGTGTCATGCATTGAAGATCCGATGCTGTACGGCCTCAGGCAAGATGAGACGATCTTCTGCGTGGCTTGTCGCGGCGTTAATGGCTTTCCTCAAGGCGTTCTTGCAAATACCCAGATTTCAATTTCGGAGATACCGGATGCACGCAGGATCTTTGCAATCTCATTGACGGTGAGACCCGTGGTCATGACGTCATCGATGATGGCGACATGGGGGGTGTCGATCTTTGCTGCGAGAGCAAAGGCTTTGCGGATATTTTTTTGGCGCTCCTTTTTCGGCAGGCCGGATTGTGCTGAGGTATCCCGTGTTCGGTAGAGACTGTGTGAATTTACGGGGATCGAGAGTCGCGCCGAGAGTATGCGCGTCAGCTCCTGCGCCTGGTTGAACCCCCTCTCTCTGAGACGTCTGCTGTGCAGTGGTACAGGAATCAGGAGTTGGGGCAAATTGCGTGACGGAACTGCAAGCCGTTCACACATCAGCTCAGCCATCAATCGCCCGGCGGCCAGCTTGTGATGAAATTTGAAGTTGTGATGCAGGCTGGTGAGTTCATCCTGGTAGCGAAAGGGTGCAAAGCAGTGGTCGAAAGAGGGCGATTTTTTCTGACAGCGTCCGCACAGACTCCCCTGAGGTATCGATGACGGCAGCGGCTGTGCACAGCTTCTGCAGTGATGATCATTGACGGGGAGCCTGCTTCTGCATGCCGGGCAGAGATCCTGCTGCTTCCCGGAGGATTTTCCGCACAGCAGGCAACAGCCTGGAAGCAGTTTGAATTGTATATATTCTATCCAGTTGTTAACCATTGCTATCCCTGCAGGTTGACAAATATGCGCGGCCCATTAACATGGGCGTTTGTGGAATAGAGAGTTTACCAGTGGAGCAGAAAATAATGCAACGACATGACTGGGGTGTGGAAGAGATCGGGGATCTCTTTGACCTGCCTTTTAACGATTTGCTGTTTCAGGCGCAGACGACTCATCGTCGGCATTTCGATGCCAACCAGGTGCAGGTGAGCACGCTGCTGAGCATCAAAACGGGGGCCTGCCCGGAGGATTGTGGCTACTGTTCCCAGAGTGCTTCCAGTGATACGGCCCTGGAACGGGAGAAACTGCTGCCGCTGGACGAGGTGATCAGTGCGGCAACAGCAGCCAGGGAGAGCGGTTCGACGCGTTTCTGCATGGGAGCGGCATGGCGCAACCCGACCGATAAAAATCTCGACAGGGTCATTGAGATGATCGATGCCGTGCAGGGACTTGGCATGGAAACCTGTGTCACTCTGGGTATGCTCACGCAACCCCAGGCGCAGCGTCTCAAGGAGTCGGGGCTGGATTACTACAATCACAATCTCGACACCTCGCCCGAATTTTATGGCAATGTTATTACCACCCGCACCTTTCAGGACCGCCTCGATACCCTGGCATACGTCCGCGATGCAGGGATCAATGTCTGCTCAGGAGGGATTCTTGGCATGGGAGAGCAGCGTCGAGACCGGGTACGCCTGTTGCAAGAGCTGGCGAACCAGCCCAAACATCCGGAGTCGGTGCCCATCAATATGCTGGTCAAAGTCGAGGGAACTCCGCTGGAGCATAGTGATGTGCTGGATCCGCTGGAGTTCGTGCGCACCATCGCCGTTGCCCGCATCATGATGCCCGAGTCCTATGTGCGGCTCTCCGCAGGGCGTACGCAGATGAGCGACGAGACCCAGGCGCTGTGCTTTCTTGCCGGCGCCAACTCGATGTTTTACGGTGAGCGTCTGCTGACC
>JAUXDV010000216.1 GCA_030620735.1 Gammaproteobacteria bacterium | reverse complement strand
TGCACCTTTCCCATGCGGCGCAATGCACTGTCGCTTATTACGTCCTACGGTTTTTTATCTTGGCGCCAGGGGGAGGAGGGTTCTTCGGGGGGTTCTTCCGAGTGTGAAAGCAGCGTAATTTTTTGTTTCTCAATGCGTATTCGCTTGCTTCTGTAGAGTCCGCCAAGCTCCTTTTTGTATTTTTTCTTGCTGACGCCAAAGGCCTTGTAGATGGCTTCAGGAGGGCTTTTGTCTGTCAGGGTCGTTGTGCCATCATGGGCGCGCAGATAATCGAGGATCTGCGATGCCAGTGCATTACGCGTCGACTGGTCATCCAGCTGCAAACACAGGTCGATTTTCTGGTCGGGACGAATCTGTTTGATGTAGCCGCGGAGTTTTTGACCGATCCTCAACGGCTGAAAAATCTCATTGTTGTAAATCAATCCCAGGTGAGTGCCATCGACAACGGCCTGGTAACCCATATCAGTGCGGTTGCTTATCAATAGATCAACAGCCTGCTGTGGCTTGAAATAGAAAGATTTTTCACTGAGGTGGTCAGACAGCCTGGTGGAAGCTGCAATCCGGTCCGTCTCTCCATCGAGATAGAGAAATACAACATAGGAGTTGCCAACTTCCATCGGCTTGCGCTGCTCGCTGAAGGGGACCAGCAGATCTTTGGGCAACCCCCAGTCGAGAAAGGCTCCGATCCTGTTGATCGCGACCACTTTCAGGCAGGCGCACTGATCCACCATGGCATAGGGTGTTTCAGTGGTGGCAATGAGGCGGTCTTCGGAATCCCGGTAAATAAAGACCTCCAGAGAGTCCCCCGGTGAGCACTCTGCCGGGAGATAGCGGGTGGGAAGCAGGATTTCCCCAGCCTCTTCACCATCGAGGTAGACGCCGAAGTCGACAGATTTGACAACTTCTAAATGATTGATTTTTCCAATGTTTATCATGTTCCCAATTTCAAGTTTTAGGTTTTAGGTTTTAGGATGTGGGTTAATCATACTCTTTTTGTGCGGGCCTGGATTCAATTGCCGTGTTATAATATCTGGCGATTTTGGGATCTGACGTTTTACTCGCTTTTTGAGGATGTTTTTACCATGAAAAAATTACTGATTTCTGCTGTCGTAGCTGCTGCATCTCTGACGGCTGTCTCTGCTTTTGCCGGTGATGCAGCTGTTGGAAAGAGTAAATCTGCGGTTTGCGCCGCTTGTCACATGGCTGATGGTAACAGTGTTAATCCTCTGTGGCCAAAACTGGCTGGACAACATGAGAATTACATCGTCAAGCAGTTGAAAGAGTTCAAGAGCACGGCGCGCAAAGACCCGATTATGCTGGGACAGGTCGCGGCTCTGACTGAAGAAGATATGGACAACCTTGCGGCTTATTTCTCAGCTCAGACCCTGAAGGGCGGTGAGGCCGATCCGGCGCTGGTTGAAGCCGGCAAGCTGCTCTATACCACTGGAAATGCTAAAAAAGGCGTTGCCGCATGCGCCTCCTGCCACGCCCCCAATGGCGCAGGCAATCCGGCTGCAAATTTCCCTGCGATTGCCGGCCAGCACACGCTCTATGCTGAAAAGCAGCTGAAGGCATTTCGTGACGGCAGCCGTGCTAATGATGTCAACACCATGATGCAGGATGTTGCCGGCAATTTGAGTGACGCAGATATCAAAGCGCTTGCCAGCTATATTCAGGGATTGCATTAATATCCGGGTGAATCACTGATAATGAAAAGGGCGGCATTTGCCGCCCTTTTTTGATTTTGGTAACAGCTCCGCGACCCGCGTCATTTTCTTTTTTTTACCACGGAACACACGGACGACACGGAATGATCGTGTTTTCTTTCAGTGTGTTCCGTGGTTTGATTTTTACCAGGCTGCGTTCCTCACCACATCCTGCATCGCTGCAAACTGGTATAATTACAAAGATCATTTCTGAAGTATTTTCCTATGATGTATGAGTCCTATTTTGGCCTGAAAGAGAAGCCTTTCAGTATCGCTCCCGATCCCCGCTATATCTACCTCAGCGACGCACATGAAGATGCGCTAGCACACCTGTTGTTCGGGGTGCAGGAGGGCGGTGGATTTGCGCTGATGACCGGTGAGGTAGGCACTGGAAAAACAACGCTGCTGCGTACCCTGGTGCAGCAGCTGCCGGAAAATATTGATCTGGCGCTGGTGTTTAACCCGATGCTCTCGCCACTGCAGTTTGTTGCGACGGTTTGTGACGAGCTCAAGATTCCCTACGATTCTGACAAGGCAAGCCTGAAACTCCTGATCGATGCACTCAACAAGCATCTGCTTGCAGCCTATCTCGATGGCCGTAGAACCATTCTGGTGATCGACGAGGCGCAGTCATTGTCGGTCGAGGTGCTGGAGCAGGTTCGTCTGCTAACCAATCTTGAGACGACACGGGAAAAGCTGTTACAGATTATTTTGATTGGTCAGCCCGAGCTGCGCGAGACATTGGCACGCAATGATATGCGTCAGCTGGCGCAGCGCATTACAGATGTGTTTCATTTAGAAGCCCTGGGTCTCCAGGAAGTGCGCAATTACCTGATACACCGGTTGACCATTGCAGGCGCCCAGAAATCGATATTTTCAGACTCGGCAGTACGTGCGATTTACGCTGCTTCCGGCGGAGTCCCGCGCCTGATCAATGAGCTGGCTGACAAGGCATTGCTGGCTGCTTACGCAGGGGAGAAGCGCCAGGTTGACAAAAAAATGGTGCGGGAGGCGTCTAAGCAGGTGCTGGCTAGTAGAAGCGAGGTTTCGTTTGGCTGGTTGTGGGGTGTCACTGCCGGAGTCGTGATTCTGGCCGCGGCAGGAATTTTCTATCTCTGGCTGCAATCTTCTCCCTCGACAAACGTCCTCACTCTGCAGCAGCCGATGACTTCCGGGTATATGGGAAGCAGCGAGGTTCAGGCTGTAGCTCCAGCTGTGAGTGAGTCGCCAGTTGTGCAGCAGGCGACGGCAGATGATGCGCCGGTTTTGATTAGCAATGGCGTCAGCACGCCCTATGTTTCTGAGGAGGCTGCAGATCAGGCGATTTCACATGATTCTGATTCGGCAGATTCGCAAAGCGGGGAGTTGATAGCAGTAGAGAGAGAGCCAGAGCTTCTGCCGGTGCAAGTAGCTGCTGATATCCCATCTACAGAAGAGTCGTTGCCGATGCCGGGAGCCGGGGAGGGTGTTGTTCATCCACAAGTAGCTCATGCCGGGCAGCTTAGCACCAATCAGGGGATAGCGCCTGAGAAGGAGAGTGCCGGGCAGGTCATTGCCGACAAGGGAATAGACTCCGGGGAGAAGAGCGCAGAAGAGAGCAGCAAGCAGACCATCAAGCAGACGATTGCTCTTGATGAGTGGATTTATGATCATAGCGAAGAGACTTCCAGGGAGAACGCACTGAAGGAGCTGGTTTCAGTGTGGAACATGGATGTCGATTCGAGTGGTGATCCCTGTGGGGCTATTGCGGAATATGGCCTGCGATGTCTGAAGATGAATGGCAGCTGGGCCATGATCAACGAGATCAATCGCCCCGTGATTGTGCAGTTGCATATGGGCAATCAACGTTCCCACTATGTGACGCTGCTGGGAAGCGATGCTGAATCTGTGGTGATCCGCTTTGAGTCCAAGGTGTATCATTTTCCACATAAGGAGTTGAGCGCCCATTGGTTCGGTGAATTCGAACTGGTCTGGCAGGAACCGCCGATGGGTTTCAGATCTGCAATGCTTCCCGGCGACAGGGGAGAGCAGATCGAGTGGCTGCGTGATCGTCTCAGCGAGATCAACGGAGAGGAGGTTCCGCCTGAAAATGGTGAAGATCTCTTTGATGAGCGTCTGGCCGAGGC
>JAUXDV010000273.1 GCA_030620735.1 Gammaproteobacteria bacterium | reverse complement strand
TGCGCAACCTCCATGAAGGTGCAATGCTCCGCCAGCTGTTCGATCGGGTAGCCACGATAACGCAGAATCCCCGCTTCACCGTCGATATAGGTGATGCCACTGTGGCAGCTTGCAGTGGCAACGAAACCCGGGTCATAGGTAAACAGGCCCGTCTCCCGATAGAGTGTGGAGATGTCGATCGCCCCGGGTCCCTCGCTGCCGCGCTGGATAGGCAATTCGACAGACTTTCCGCTTGTATTATCAGTCAGGGTAACTGTGTCAGACATGACTCAGCCCTCGCAATGAAAAAGAGTTCTATTCTACCTGATTTACTCACAGCCGTTCGATATCCGCTCGCACTGCTGCGGAGGAATCACGAAACAGCTGCTGCTCGGATTCATTCAACGGCATCTCGATAATCTCCCCGATGCCGCTGCGGGAAAGTACGCAGGGCACTCCCATCGCCAGATCAGCTTCACCATACTCACCATCGAGAATGGCAACCGTCGGCAGGATGCGTCGCCGATTGTGACAGATGGCATCCACCATGGTGGCCACAGAGGCACCGGGGGCGTCATAGGCGCTGGAATTCTTGCGCAGCGCCAGGATCTCGGCTCCACCTGAGCGGGTTCTGTCGATAATCTGCTGCATGCTTTCATCATCGATGAAATGCGACACAGGAATTCCATTGATGGTGCAAAAACGCGGCAGAGGCACCATAGTGTCGCCGTGCCCTCCGAGTACAATGGTTGTGATGTCCCGCGCGGAGAACCCCGTCTCCATGGCGATAAAAGCAGCCATGCGCGAGGAGTCCAACACCCCCGCCTGGCCAAGAATGCGGGAACGATCCCAGCCGGTGCGCTTCCACGCATGATAAGTCAGAATATCCACCGGATTACTCACCAGCAGCAGCATGCACTGCGGCGCATAGCGCATGACATCATCCAGAATAGCATCCAGAATCGTTATATTAGTGTGCAGCACATCCGAACGCGACATCCCCGGCTTGCGCGGCACACCCGCAGTAATCACCACCAGCTCGGAGTCCTGCATGGCGGCGGCATCATTGCTGCCGGTTACGATGGTATCAAAATCAAAAAATGGCGCTGTCTGATAAATATCCAGCGCCACCCCCTGGGGCGCATCCTCACGTATATCAATGAGGACGACCTCACTGCATAACTCCTGCTCTGCCAGAATCTGCGCACTGGTCTCGCCGACGCGTCCGGCACCGATGATGGTTATTTTTTTCACTCTGTTCTCCTCTTAGCAGGTGGTTGTTGCTGAAATCCCCCTCAATCCCCCTCAATCCCCCTTTTCCAAAGGGGGGAGGCTAGATATTGCTAGTTATTTTAGTATAGATGAGAATTGCTGAGGTTTTCTTACCGGCAGCCAAGCAACTGGAATTCCGCCTTGCGATCACGGGAAAACTCCACGGCTACTTTTGCGCATACATCTGCCTGCACGCGCAACTTGACTGTATCCGGGTCGATCACTGTCAATTGCATATCAGTACCCTGGAGATACCTGGTTCCCACCTCACTTGTGGCAGGACGATGGGCGCCATGGCGCACCGGCCAGTAGAGAGTGTAGTCCTGGTTGACGTTGAGGGTGTGCGGACCTTTTTTCACACTCAGATCAATCAGCTTTCCACCCGGATCACGGGTGGTGAAAGACCACTCGATGTGACGCCGTTCACCGTCCAACTTCATCTCGGCAACCGCTTTGTAATGACTTTTCCACTGCAGCCGCGCCACCGGAAAGAGGGCAAACTGATGCTCGCTAAAACGGCCATGGGGATCATTGGAGATATTCATCGGTGGCAGGATATCGACGTTGACCCACTCATCCCCTCTCTTTTGATACAACATAAAGCTGACCAGTGAAGCCTTTTTCCACACCGCGGGATTGGCCTGAATCGAGAGCGGATAACCCGACACCGAGAAGTCCGGCAATGGATCCGGCTCCTCCTCGAAAAATGCGGGAGGGACATCTACGGCTCCATCCGCCGGCCATAAAACCAGTTCGGGATTCTGCTGCTGCCTTTCGATCAACTGCTGCTGCAAAAATTCAGGGCGCACCTTTCGGGGAGTGTTTGAGCAAAAGAGCTGGTAGCTCGCCGACTCATTGTAGAGGGCTGCCTCCGGAGCCTGCGCGCACACATCCCTGTACCAGTTTTCACTCACCCGGGTTTTGCTGTCACAAATTGTGTAGTAACTGCCGTTTTGACGATAGCGCGCTGCAGCCGGAGGGCTTGTGCAGAGTTGATCAAACCACCCCTTGCGCACCTTCCGGCGACCATTACAAAGGTTGTAATAACGTCCCGGACCCTGCTGCAGCGCAGACGCAGGAGGCTGCTGGCAGAATTCCCGCATATAGCCGGCATCAAGACGAGCGCCGTTCGAGCAGGTTTCATGCCACGGCTCCTGATAGAGCGCACGAGACGGAATCTGCCGGCACAAATTGTCGTGGAAACTGCCCTTGACGAGTCTGTCGAGACAATAGAGAGGCGGCGTAAAGAACGCATCGCCACCTGCTTGTGTACAGAGTTCGCGCAGATCTGAACGCCCGAGCTCAAACACCTGCACACCCTCCTCTGCGCCAATGCCTATTTCGTCCACAGCAAAATTCAAAAAGGTAAAGCGGTGATAGATAGCGCTCATGAGTCCATCGATCGCACTATCCATCTGACGATCAGCATATCCCTGACTGACATTTTCGAGCACTGCGTCATGCGGATAGCCGGCATGCTGCACCCGCTGCGCCACTTTTTTACCGGTGAAGAAGCTGCCGCCAGGTTCTTCAGTATGCGCCGAATGGAGCGGCTGCCGATCATCTCTCCAGTGGTTATTCGCCAGATAAGTGGCGTGATTCTGCGCCGCCCTGGTCAATGCCGGTTGCTGCTGCAGCATCGTCATTCCCGCCTGAGTGCGCAGCTGGTTAAGATAGGCCAGCCCCCCGTCAGAACTCCAGACAGGCGGCGTCCATACGAGCAGCAGTAACAAGATACTTTTTTTGCAGAGTTGCATCTATTTCTCTGATCGCAGCGAGGAGAGTTCGCGGAACAGTGCCCGTGCGG
>JAUXDV010000183.1 GCA_030620735.1 Gammaproteobacteria bacterium | reverse complement strand
GTGGTCGCAGGAGCTTCCACTTATAATGATTCCGGCCGCAGAGATGTTTTTATCAATAATGATGACGATGCGAGAATCGGCCTGCGGTTAAATATCCCTCTCTACACAGGCGGACGCGTCACCTACAGTACGCGCCAGGCGCGGGCCAGGCTGCGAGCAGCACGTTCCGGGCTGGAAGCAGCCAAACGCAGGGTAATACGAAATTCGAATGATGCTTATCGCGGTATTCTCACGGGTATCAGTCAGGTCGAGGCATTAAAAGCGACGACGGTATCGACGCAGAGCGCGCTGGCTGCGACCCAGGCGGGTTATGAGGTCGGCAACCGCACCCTGGTGGATGTGCTGAACTCGCAGCGTGATGTCTTCAGAGCCGACAGTGCGCTTGCTGCGTCTCGTTATGAGTATGTGCTGAATCATCTGCGTCTGAAGGATGCCGCGGGAACCATTACCGAGGCCGACCTGAAAATAGTCAACCGGCAGTTAAAACGCTAGTACAGTGATGCACAAGTATCGATACGCTCCGCCATGACGCAACTGCTGATAGTCGGCGCCGGCGGCGCATTTGGCGCCATCGGACGCTACTGGCTTTCAATCTGGGTCTATTCACTCACCGGGCGCGCTTTCCCCTGGGGCACGCTGGCCGTCAATCTGCTGGGCTCTCTATTGATGGGGTTTCTCGCGGTGTGGCTGCTCGAGCGCATGACGCTCTCGACCGAGGTGCGGGCGCTGCTGATGGTTGGTTTCCTGGGGTCCTTTACAACATTCTCCACATTCTCCCTCGAGACCCTGCTATTGCTGGAGCAGGGGTCTGTTGCAAGGGCAGGCCTCAACATCGCTGTATCGGTCGTCACCTGTATAGCCGCCGCCTGGGTGGGAACCCTCATCGCCAAAGCCATCTGATTTAGGGTCTGTTTAGCTGTTATTGCGTTGAGCCTCGGTGATGCGGCAATCTTTCTGAGATTACTTCGCTGCGCTCGCAATGACGGTGGTTAAACGTGTGGGTTGGCGCTGAGGCGCCAAGCTCAATAGAAAACCAATACTAGCGAGACAAAGTCTCAGACTGACAAGGCATGAAAAAAACATTTTTTCTCGCAAAGACGCCAAGACCGCCAAGAAAAACCTTTGCGTCCTTTGCGTTCTTAGCGAGAGATTCTTTTAAAACTTGACTCATTTGCAAGCATTTTAGTGAATCAAGGATTCTAGTCACAAGAGTAATGCAAAATGTTAGACCCTAAACTTCTCAGAACCGATCTGGACGAGGTCGCCGTACAGCTGTTGCGCCGTGGTTTCAAGCTCGATGTGGAAGAGTTCGAATCCCTGGAAGAGCAGCGAAAAGAGCTGCAGGTCCTTACCCAGCAATTGCAAAATGAGCGCAATACGCAATCAAAAGGGATCGGCCGGGCCAAAGCGGCAGGAGAAGATATCAAGCCTCTGCTGGATGCTGTGGCTAACATAGGCGACGAGCTCAAGACCGCCCGGGAAAAATTGGGCAGGATTCAGGAGCAACTCAGGCAGATGCTGCTGGAGGTTCCCAACCTGCCGCACCAAAGCGTACCGCAGGGAGAGAGTGAGGAGCAGAACCGTGAAGAGCGCCGCTGGGGAGAGCTGCCGCAGTTTGATTTTGAAGCAGTGGATCATGTTGATTTGGGTACTGCCAAAGGCTGGGTGGATTTTGACGCGGCGGCGAAAATCAGCGGTTCACGCTTTGTCGTTCTCAATGGCCCCCTTGCCAGGATGCAGCGCGCCCTGACACAGTTCATGCTGGACGTGCATACGCAGCAACATGGCTACATGGAAACTTACGTTCCCTACCTGGTGAACAGCGCCAGCCTCTATGGAACCGGTCAGCTGCCTAAGTTTGAAGAGGATCTCTTCAAAATCGAAGGCGAGCAACCGCTTTATCTGATTCCGACAGCCGAAGTGCCGCTGACCAACATCCTGCGTGATGCGATCGTTGACGACCGGGACATGCCGCGGCGTTTTGTGGCGCACACACCCTGTTTTCGCAGCGAAGCGGGCTCTTATGGCCAGGATACACGCGGTATGATCCGCCAGCACCAGTTTGAAAAAATCGAGATGGTGCAGGCTGTCAGATCTGCAGATTCAGAAGATGTACTGGAACAGCTCACCGGTCATGCAGAGGCGATTCTGCAAAAACTCGGATTGCCTTACCGGGTCGTTACCCTGTGCACCGGCGACCTCGGCTTTTCGGCAACCAAAACCTATGATCTGGAAGTGTGGCTGCCGGGGCAGGGGAAGTATCGTGAAATCTCCTCCTGTTCCAACTTTGGAGATTTCCAGGCGCGTCGTCTGCAGGCGCGCTGGCGCAATCCTGAAACCGGCAAACCGGAATTGCTGCATACCATCAATGGCTCAGGCCTGGCCGTCGGACGCACCCTGGTGGCAGTGATGGAGAATTACCAGCAGGAAGATGGCAATATCCGCATCCCCGAAGTGCTGCAGCCCTACATGGGTGGTGCCAAGGCACTTGTGTAGCAGCGTAACTTGTAGGGGGCGGTATCTGTCATTGCGAGGAGCCTCGGCGACGCGGCAATCTTCCTGAGGTTACATCGTTTCGCTCGCAATGGCGACGATTCTGAATGATTGAGATGCAATTATCAAAAGCTCTAAACGCCAGGAATACTCCCACCTTTGAAGAGACTCTGAAACATGAGATCGAAGCTCTGGATGGCAAACTGCTGCCCCTGCAACAGGGTCTGTCACACAGCAGTTACGCCAGCGAAGATAACTTCACTGTTGTCATTCTCAGGATTTCAGATGGCGGTGCTTCAATTTGCGTAAAAGCCGGCATCTTCTATACAGGAGTCATACCCGGATGCAGCTGCGCAGACGATCCCTCGCCAGATAATGAATATACCGAATACTGCGAAGTTGAATTTATTATCGATACAACAACAGCGGAAACATGTGTGCGGCTGCTGACTGAATGAGACGCTCTTTCATGCTGCTGTGTTTTTGCATGAGCGCTGCAGTTTTTCATACCGTGCAAGCCGACTCTGTTGATGATGTTCATGAGCTTACATTCATCGAACAGGATGAACTCGGCGCAACCATACTGGACAAGATCTCCAGGGCGAAAAGCAGAATCTATCTTGCACAGCATATTATGGGGGATGGGCAGTATGGCAGAGCGATCACCGCCAAGCTGATGGAGGCCGCCAGGAGGCGCAACAAAGATGGCTCCAGGGTGGATGTGCGCCTTATCTATGATGGACTGGTGTCATCACTATACGCAGTCCAGGCGCCTGGCAGACTATTGGTCTCTGCTGGAGTCAAAGTGCAGAGCTACAATCCAAAGGAGAGGTTGTTTGCAATCAATCATCGCATGCACAGCAAGCTGATGATCATTGATGACGAGGTTTTCGTCGGCAGTTCCAACTCCCACGCATGCAGCACCATCTCGATGGTTTGTGTCGAGAGCGACATGATGATCACAGGCAAAAAGGTTCTTTACGACGCAGTCAAAAGCTATCTCGAATTCTGGGATCACCAGCTGACCTGGGAGATCGCTTTCCCGGAGCCTGTGTGGGAGGCGCAACAGCAAGAGGATGGGCAAAGAGCCGTTGCTGCGCGTTATCAGGAGAAGATAGAGCGCTACTTGCAGATGCATCTTCCTGTGGCGAACAGGATTATCAGCGAGGTCTTTTCCAAACAAAGCAACCCCGACAGATCAGCCCCACGTAAATATCAGGTCTCCTGGATCGACTATGTGACTGACCCGCCACGCAAGCTGAAAAATGGCGGCATGTTTGCGCAGCTCATGAAGATCATTGCTTCGGCGCAAAAGTCGGTACGCATCATTACACCCTATTTTTTCCCTACCGGGATGATAAAAAAAGCACTGGCGTCGGCTGCAAGCAATGGTGCGCATGTGGAGATTTATACCACCAGAAGAGATGAGCTGGTCAACATTTTCGGACTTGCTTTAACGCGTTCATTTGCTTTTGTTCACGAGCACAATATTGATTTGTATGAATACCAGCAGCGTAAACTTCTGCATAGCAAACTCTTTATCGTCGATGATCGCATCGCCTATTTAGGCAGCGCCAATTTCGACTCCCTGAGCCAGAGATTCAACACTGAAAACGGGGTGCTGATCGATCTGCGACATGATGCGGCGATTCGTCAACGTTTCAATTCTGAAATTGAGCTGGTGCGCGAACAATCGAAACAGGTGACCGACAGCAAAGGCCCTGGACTCTTTGACTACCGCGATTGCTCCTTAACGACCTGCAACCCGCTCATCAAACTCCTCAATCCGCTTACAGAGGTGTTCTATTAAAAAGTTTGCAGTCGAGAACGGATAGTTGGCAGTCATCAGTGTGCAGCAAAAAGAAAGTTTGCAGTCATCAGTATGCAGCAAAAAGAAAGTTTGCAGTCATCAGTATGCAGCAAAAAGAAAGTTTGCAGTCATCA
>JAUXDV010000306.1 GCA_030620735.1 Gammaproteobacteria bacterium | reverse complement strand
TGATGCGCATGCCGCTCATCTTCAGGGAGCCCCAGTGCCTTCATGATGCGGCTGCCTGTCGCCTGCCCCAGCGCAACTTTTTCGACCTCCTGCAGTTGTTTGCGGTCATCCTTATCCATACGCCCCTGCTTCAGACGCGCAATCATCTCGTCCCATGCCGCCTTGCGCTGCGCCTTTTGATCACGCTCCGCTTTGTCTGCGGCTATGGCATCTGCGCTCCTGGCGGTAATGGCATCAGCACTTCCCGTAAAAAAGAGACCCTCCTGCAGCAGTTGCCATGCAGACCAACAAGCCTCTGGAGTATCATCTCCATAGAGGAGATCGGCAAAATCGGACAAGCCGACCGACTCTCCCTGAAGCAACTCCAACGCATCTTCAAGGTCCGGCTCGCCGGCATCGAGCGCCTCAAGGTCTGCGACAGGTCCGGCGTGAATGAAGTGGATATCCTTCTCCCTGACACGCTTGGTGTTCCTGGTTCTCCCCTTGCCGAACTCGATATCGATCTTGTCGTTGATGGCGGTGATGCGCGCCGGACGGCTTTTGTACAACACCAGATTATTGACTGAAAAACTACCCATCGGGCTCACGTTTTGATACACGGATGGCGTATCATACTCCCCTTGTTCACAACCCTGTCACCCCATGCGTAAAAAAATCCGCCTCATCGATAAGTTACTCTTTAAATTCACCGCCATGCTGCCCTGCCGCATCATCAGGGGAAATCAGGGAGAACCCTATCTGGAACGCTACCACCTGTTCCGCCTGCCCGGAGGCGGCGGCGCCTATATCCACCGTTTTCTCTCCAGCGACCCGGATCGCGGCTTGCATGACCATCCCTGGAATCGTGCGCTTGGCATCGTGCTGGCCGGAGGTTACATGGAGCAGCGCCGGGTCAATGACAGGATTGTTGAGCGCCATCTCGGAGCCGGCAGGATCAACCGTCTCGGCGGCGACGATTTTCATCGCGTCATCCTGCCTCACGATCATCATGCATGGACTTTTTTTATGCACAGCGCAAAAGTCAGAGACTGGGGATTTTTGACCATCGATAGTGATGGCAAACAACGCTATACTGAACATGACAAGGTCAATGAAGAGGGTTCGCATCATCGCTGGTGGAAGAACGCATGCAGGGGAAGAGATGCAGCACGAGAAACGTTGCATGGCTGACAAGTAACTTCTCAAAATCCCGTGTGAACGCCGTCATTGCGAGGGAGCCTAAGCGACTGCGGCAATCTCTCTGGTAAAGGAGTTGCCCAAATACCCCGTAATTGATCTCTTGATCAAGCTTCGCTGTTGCGTCATGCTTGATGCAACAACACCTCAAAGATAAAAACATCCATCATGAATAATTGCCAACTCTTCGACCTCTCTGATCTCGGCCTGATACGCGCCAGCGGTGATGACAGCGAATTTTTTCTACAGGGACAGCTCACTAACGACATCTCGGAAGTCACAGCAGAACATAGCCAACTGAGCGGCTACTGCACGCCAAAAGGACGCCTGCTCGCAACAATGAGAGTGATATCCCACGATGGGGATTTTCTGCTGCTGCTGCCCCGGGAACGACTCACAGCTATTCTGCAGCGTCTGAGTATGTTTGTTTTGATGTCAAAAGTAACGCTCAGCGACGCCTCCGACGAACTGCAAACCATCGGACTCTTTGGCGACTGCGGCACATCGCTGCCCACCGGTGATACGCCCACAAAGGCAGATGATAGCGTTGCCGCAGAGGATGGCGTCACCATCGTGCGCATCGCCGCCGATGCGCCGCGTTTCCTGCTCATAGGTTCTACCGGGGCAATCGCGCAGCGCCGGCAGCATCTGGCTGAGACCACTACCCCGGCCACTGACCAGCAGTGGCGCCTGTTGGATATCCGCGCAGGCCTTCCCTCGGTTTTTGATGCTACAGTCGAGGCCTTTGTACCGCAAATGGTCAACATGCACCTGGTGAACGGCGTCAGCTTCAGCAAGGGCTGCTACACAGGCCAGGAAATTGTCGCACGCATGCACTATCTGGGAAAACTCAAACGCCGCATGTATCACGTTACTGTCGAGGGCGAATGCCCTGCCAGCGGCGCCGATCTCTACTCACCGCACAGTCAGTCTGGTCAGGGGAGTGGAAAAATAGTCATGAGCGCCGCAACAGCTGAAGGCGCCTGCGAAGCCCTGGCGGTGATCGAGGTGGCGAACGCTGAAGCCGGCCAGTTGCGTCTCGATGATGAGGATGGAGCCAAACTGGAAATTCTGAAACTCCCCTACTCCTTCGAACAAAGTGAAAAATAAATCCGGGTTTGAATAAGAATCCCCGTTCGCCAGCATATATTTCATCTCAGGGATTGACCATTCTGACTGAAATCCTTATGATACCGCTCTCTATTCCTCGATAGCTCAGTTGGTAGAGCAACGGACTGTTAATCCGTTTGTCCCAGGTTCGAGCCCTGGTCGAGGAGCCAA
>JAUXDV010000254.1 GCA_030620735.1 Gammaproteobacteria bacterium | reverse complement strand
GACCGAATCGACCTGCGTGACCGTCCCTATCGTCCTCCGTTAAGATCCATTGAACCGGTCTATCCACCATCTGAAGTTCTCATTCAGGCGGTTGCTCTCTATCTGCAGCATGAGATGATTTTGAACCAGGGAACAGAAGGCGCTTGCACCGGCTTCGGCCTGAGCGCTGTCATCAACTCCCTGCTTTGGCGCCGGAAAGTTTTGAAGATCGGGGCTGGAGATGGAATAAGCATACGTGAGAATGCCACCCCTCCGGAGAAAGTCAGCCCGCGAATGCTCTATCATTTGGCCCGCTTTTATGATGAGTGGCCGGGAGAGGATTACGCAGGTTCAAGTTGTCGCGGCGCACTGAAGGCATGGTTCAAGCATGGCGTATGCAGCGATGCGTTGTGGCCCTATCGGCATCCGAAAACAAAACGGGCTCAATTCATAGCGCCGCAAGCCGGTTGGAAGCAAGATGCCGCAGGCAGACAGTTAGGTGTTTACTACCGCATTGAAAAAAACTCTATCAGAGACATGCAGGCGGCTATCCAGGAGGTCGGCGGAGTCTTTTGTTCCGCCAAAGTACATGATGGATGGTCTGTGCCGAAGCTACCGCGAAAGAAGGCGCTTCGGCATGCTGATCTTCCAGTAATCCGTTGGAATCTTGGGATAAACATGAGAGGCGGGCATGCTTTTGCACTGGTGGGTTATAGCCCTCAAGGCTTTGTCATACAAAACTCCTGGGGTACGGAGTGGGGTTTGTCCGGTTTTGCGATCCTCACCTATGAAGATTGGCTGGCCAACTCCTCGGACGCCTGGGTCGCCGTCATGGGGGCGCCGATCATGCCCTCGGCGCCGGGATATTTCGTCTCCGGGGAGATGTATGAAACCATCTTTGATCATGAAGCAGGTCAGGTCGCATCGATCTCACAACCTCGCGCATCAAAACAGAGCAACAACAGACGTTGGACCCTGGAAGAGACCTACCTGCAGACTGTCGTGATGGCGAACGACGGCAAGGTCGTCAACCGTCTGGTGGAACAGGAAGATGGGCAGGCTGCAGTCAGGCATGTTGTGATCGATCGTGCGCTGGAGTTCTTTTCGAAACAGAGTGGTGCGCCGAAGATCGCTCTCTATGCCCATGGCGGACTCAATGATGAGAGTGCTTCTCTGGAGCGAATCCGCAAGTTGGGACCATGTTTTCTCGACAATGGAATCTATCCGGTTTTCTTTACATGGAAAACCGGTTTGCTGGAGTCGCTGTATAGCATTCTGGGGGACGCAGCAAAACGCCTGTTCCCTCATAGCGGAGGATTAAAAGACATCCTGGACTCCGCCAACGAATACTTCGAGGATGCTTTGGATCGAACCATTGAAGTTGCAGCAGAGAATCTCGGCATCAAAGCCATCTGGTCGCAGATGAAACAGAATGCTCAAGCAGCCTCTACGCGTCAAAATCTCGATCGGGGCGTCTTTCTTACCACCCTGGCATTAGCAGAGCTCAAACAGAAGTTGCCAAATCTGGAGATTCATCTGGTCGGCCATTCAGCCGGGGCAATCCTTCTTGGTCATATGCTGGACGATTTTCCCCGCAATCAACTCAAGGTGAACAGCTGCACATTGTATGCGCCGGCCTGCAGCATCGACTTCGCCGTGCGTCATTACCAAAAGGCGATTGAGCGCAGCAAGATTTTATTATTCGAGAACATGCACATCGATCTGCTGGATGACAAGCGGGAGAAGGACGATACGGTAGGGCCATACCGGAAATCACTCTTGTATCTTGTCAGCAGGGCTCTGGAGTCGTCACACAAGACGCCTTTACTGGGTCTGGAGAATGCTTTCGATGCAAGCAAAGCTCAACGTGGTAAAAACTACGATCACTGGCATCCGTCAACACTCCCAAGCCTGCATAAATGGCAACAATTCTGGGGCGGCAACCCCATCCATCTTGTGCAGAGAGACCAGGTGCCGACACGGGCAGTATGGCAGCGGGGAAAGATCCAGTTAGTTGAAAAACAGATCGATGCCGCCCACGGAGCATTCGACAACGATGTCTCGGTTGTTACGGAAACCATCAAACGAATCACCAACAAACAACAGCTGAAACATCCTGTGACCGATCTGGAGTATTGACGTAGATGGCGCCTGTTTTTATGATGCTGATCTTTTCAATTCAACTGATGATCTGGTGTCCAATATAGAAAAACAGAAAAAGCGCTAATAAAATCATCAAAGCAGAGAGAAGCAGATTGGTTTTTTTTACACCATAAGGAATGACATCATCAGACTCGATGGCGGCTTTGTACATGAAAAACCTTAGTGTTGCGGTAATGATAATAAAGACACCTACCAGGAAGAGCCCAAGGCCAACCAACTCAGCCGATAGTGACGATTGAAAATGTTTTTCATCACCAATAGCCTTGCCGATGTAAGAGATAAAAATATCAAATTTTTCGATCAAGAAACCAAATGCCATAATCGTTATGGATGTACGAATCCAGGCAAGATAGGTTCTTTCATTGGCAGAATGGTCTGTGTATCTTTTGATCATGACTTATGGTTGCACCCTCACATTTCTGGTAGAGAATCGCACATGACGTGGTCCAGATCAAGCATCAAGGAGTTCTGATAGTAGGGATCCCAACCATGTAGGGCTGCAGTTTGGGAACCCAGTCCAATAATGGCTCATGGATCAATAACAGGTATGGGATTTGCTGTAGAGGTAATGTCTGGCGGAGAAGGAGGGATGACTGCGGGCGTCCTGCCCTTCGCCCTACGGGCCGCGCTGCACGCGTTCAAATCGCTCCAGGCGATTTGATCAAACCCTCTATCGGGTTCTCATCCATCCCTGGCGTAGAGTCGTTCTTTGAAGCTCTCTTGGTGAAGCATTCGACTACTGAATGTTTGATCTGGCGGAGAAGGAGGGATTCGAACCCTCGATGGAGCTATTAACCCCATACTCCCTTAGCAGGGGAGCGCCTTCAGCCGCTCGGCCACTTCTCCAATGTTACTCTTTTGACATGACTGAAGATCATGTGGGCGTGAAGAGTAGCACGTCTTTTGTCCATTGAAAAGGCCGGAGAGGAAATTCCTCACCGGCCTTCATTGCGGCTATGCGCATTGAGGCATTAATCCTCGTGCTTCTCTAATATTTCCTCATCTTCATCATATTCCGGGGCTTCTCCTCCACCATCTTTTTCACGCTGAATACGCTCGTAAATCTCTTCACGATGGACAGCAACATCGCGCGGGGCATCGATACCAATACGTACCTGATTGCCTTTGACGCCAAGAACTGTCACTGT
>JAUXDV010000006.1 GCA_030620735.1 Gammaproteobacteria bacterium | reverse complement strand
GTAGAGCGCGGCGCGCAACAGGTTTATGTGCATGCATTTCTGGATGGCAGGGATACGCAGCCCAAGAGCGCTCACAGATCGCTCGAAGAGATGAACAATGTTTTCAGGGAGCTGGGCGGAGGCAGTCTGGCCTGCATCATCGGGCGTTTCTATGCGATGGATCGTGACAGCCGCTGGGATCGTGTCAAGGAGGCCTATGACATGATGACCCTGGGCCGGGCGCCGCATACGGCAAGCGATGCCTTTACCGCACTTGAGATGGCGTATGCGAGGGAAGAGAGTGATGAGTTCGTGCGTGCAACAGTGATTCTGCAACAGGATGGAGAGCCTGTGGTGATGCAGGATGATGATGTCATCATCTCGATGAATTATCGATCGGATCGTGCGCGTGAAATTACGCGCCCCTTCATCGAGCCGGATTTCGACGAGTTTGAACGTGAATCAAAGCCGAGGCTATCCACCTTCGTCACCCTCACTGAATATAAACATTCGTTTCATCTGCCTGTCGCATTCCCTCCGGAGAAGCTGCCCAACGGCCTGGGAGAGTATCTCTCTAATCTGGGGATGCGGCAGCTGCGTATTGCCGAAACAGAGAAGTATGCGCATGTGACTTTTTTCTTTAATGGCGGTACGGATCAGGCCAGTGAAGGTGAAGAGCGCATTCTGATTCCATCTCCGCGGGTCAAGACCTATGACCTGAAACCCGAGATGAGTGCTTTTGAGTTGACAGATGAACTTGTTGACGCCATCGAAAGCAAAGCGTTTGATGTTATTATTTGCAACTATGCCAATACCGACATGGTTGGCCATACCGGCAAACTGGATGCGGCAATCAAGGCGGTTGAGGCGGTTGATGAATGTCTGCAGAGAGTGGTTTCCGCACTGCATCGTGTTGGCGGTGAAGCCCTGATTACGGCGGATCACGGGAATGCGGAAAAAATGCTGAATCGTGAATCCGGCCAGGCTTTTACTGCGCATACGACCAACCCTGTACCCTTGATCTATGTCGGCAATCAGCAAAAAATCTTTTTGCATAATGGCGCATTGAGTGATCTGGCGCCAACCCTGCTGCATATCATGGGAGTCGAACAGCCCTCTGAAATGACCGGCAGGTCACTGCTCATTGATCAGAGTGACGGTGAGTTTGTTGCCTGAGATGCGAGGCAAGTTCGGCATCACGCTCGCGGCTACGGTGTTGCTGGTGGTGGCCGCCTCCCTGTATCTGCTGTTTGCCGAAAGTGATGCAGAGAAGAGAGAGCGCCTGCGCCAGGAGATGGGGAAGCTGACAGCAGAGCTGCAGTCGGCGCATAAAGCCAGAGACAGGGAGAGCAGGGAGCTTGCCGAGGTTGAGGTGAAAGTCAGCAAGCTAACCGCAAAATTGCATAAAACGGAAATCCAAACCGGAAAGGTGGTAAAACGTCTAAAGGCGCTGATGACGGATCTGCAGCCCATTGAAGAGCGTCTTGCCATACAGCGGAAACTGCTCAACCAGCAGGTGCGATCAAGTTTTTTGATGGGGCGGCAGCAGCAGTTAAGGTTAATGCTCAGTCTTGATGATCCGTCAAGAGTCAGCCGAATTTCCGCATATTATAATTACCTCATTCGTGCGCGTTCGCAAATTATCAAAGATGTGCGGCAGACTTTTCATCAGTTGCTTGAAACCGGGCGTAAAATTCGCGCCGAAGAGCATCGCTTACAGGCGTTAAAGTCAGAGCAGTCGCAGCTGCTGAACTCGCTGCATGAAACGCGTGATGCGCGCCAGCAGGCACTGACCCGCTGGAGTGAAAAAATCAGGACAGCAGATGAGCGCCTGAAAATTGTGAAGGAGGACGCACTGCAGCTGGGTTTGCTGACGCAGCGGTTGACACAGCAATTCACCGGGCAGCCAGTCGATGCCGGCGCAGCGGAAAGAGATCATGAGGTCACCTCTCGCGCAGAGGCGCCGCAGCAGCGGATGCATTTCTCATCCAGCCGTGGAAAACTTCCCTGGCCGCTCACAGGGAAGCTGGTACAGCAGTTTGGAGAGTTGATTATCGGCGATGTCAGGCACACGGGGATGGTGATCAGGGCCAGTAAGGGATCGCAGGTGCATGCTGTCTATGCTGGAAAAGTGGTGTTTGCAGACTGGCTGCGCGGGTATGGATTGCTCATGATTATTGATCATGGTGATGGCTTTATGAGCCTGTATGGTTACAATCAGAGTCTGCTGAAATCTGTTGGTGATCATGTCCGCGCCGGTGATGTGATCACGCTCTCCGGTGAGAGTGGTGGACAACAGCAGGCCTCGCTCTATTTTGCGATTCGCAAAGGGACGAAGGCCTTTGATCCAGTGCGCTGGTGTGTGCGTGCTGAAGGTAACAATGTTGGTTAACCCTGAGTTGGCATCTGGCGGAACAAATAAACATGTTGCGCGATTTTGGCGTAAATTGAAGAAACATTCGGACTTATTATGAAATTTATAGCGGGATCAAAACTAAGATTCACGACACATGAAAACCCCAGAGTCTCTCGCAAAGACGCCAAGCACGCCAAGAAAAACCTTTGCGTCTTTGCGCCTTCGCCTGCATGGACGCCAGGTGAGGGGCGTGAGCAGGACGCGGAAGCTTTGCGAGAGTCATTATCAATGTATGACTCATTTCTAAAGATGTTGGTTACTCCACAAATACTGGTCACTTCTCTTCTTATACTGCTTCTCAGCATCTCCTCCATGGCGGTGGCCAGAGAGCCTGCGCAAGGTGAAATTGGAGAGCAGCTCGAGGATCAGATCAAGGAGCATCTCAAAGATCAGAACAGAGATCAGAACAGAGATCAGAACAGAGATAAAAGCAGTGATGAAGCTCTCCCGGAGAAGCCGGAGCAGGATGAAGAGAGCGCAGAGGAGGTGCAGGAGCATGGTGAAGAGGGTAGCGAGAGTAGTGAGGAGGAGAATACTGATAAGAAGAGTGCTGAAGAGGAAAAAAAGCCGCGCACACCGCTGGAGACCCTGCGCCTCTTCGCAGAAGCCTATAGCCGTATCAAACAGAACTACGTGGAATCCGTTGATGATAAAGAGCTGATCGAACATGCTATTCGCGGCATGCTGGAGGGGCTGGATCCTCATTCGGATTTTCTCATGGGTGATGATTACCTGGATCTGAAGGAGTCTACGCATGGAGAGTTTGGCGGCCTCGGCATCGAAGTGGGAACAGAGAATGGATTCATCAAGGTTATTGCACCGATGGATGACACCCCGGCGCAGAAGGCCGGAGTCAAGGCGGGTGATCTGATTATTCGTCTGGATGAAAAGCCGGTAAAGGGGATGTCTCTAAGCGAGGCGGTCAAGTTAATGCGCGGAAAACCCGGCACGGAACTGCTAATAACAATCCTGCGCGAGGGAGAGGAGCAGCCCCTGGAGATCAAGGTGGTGCGGGATATCATTCATGTCGTGAGCGTGAAATCCCGTCTTCTGGAAGAGAAATTCGGCTATATCCGGATCTCCAACTTTCAAATTGCAACCGCCAGGAACCTGCTTGAAAAAATCGAAAAATTGCAACAGCAGGCGGATGGAGCACTGAAGGGATTGATACTGGATTTGCGCAACAATCCTGGAGGCGTATTGACGGCGGCAGTTGCTGTCAGCGACGCCTTTCTGGACCATGGCCTGATTGTCTATACCGAGGGCAGAACAGCTGATTCAAAGATAACATACAGCGCCACCGCGAATGATATTCTCGATGGGGCGCCTATCGTGGTGCTGGTCAATGAAGGATCTGCTTCAGCGTCTGAAATCGTTGCAGGAGCTCTTCAGGACCACCGGCGTGCAGTCCTTATCGGAAGGCAGACATTTGGCAAGGGGTCGGTGCAAACAGTGGTGCCAGTCATGGATGGCGCTGCGATAAAGCTTACTACAGCCCGCTACTACACGCCGCATGGGCGCTCCATTCAGGCTGAGGGGATCAAGCCGGATATTGAACTGGCCCCGGTATCAATCGAACTGAGTAAAAAAATCAGCGTCCACTCGATCAAGGAGAAGGATCTCACCGGTCATCTTGAAAATGGAGATGGCGAAAAGGAGTTGCATGTAAAGCCCGAAGAGAGTGCGGGTGAAGCTGCTAAAGATCCGCAATCAGTGGATGAAAAACAGCAGGAGCAGGAAGCGGACAAGGAACGGGAGAGTTCTGAGAGACGCGATAGTGATGGTGATGACAATTCGAAACCAGATGACGAAGACGCAAAGAGCGCGGACGAGAAATCAGACGAGAAATCAGACGAGAAATCAGACGAGAAACTGGAGTCTCAGGAAAAAGTTCTGATATCAGAGGATTATGCGCTGAGTGAAGCATTGAATCTGCTCAAAGGAATGTCCATATTTATTCAGGCTTCAGCTGATACAAAACAGCAGGATGAGAAGTCGCAAAAAGATGTAGAGCAAAATGTGGAGAAGCAGGAAGAGCAGAAATGAAAAGAGTTTTGATTCCCCTGGCGCAGGGATGTGAAGAGCTTGAAGCGGTTACCATTATTGATTTGATGCGTCGGGCCGAAATCGAGGTGGTCGTTGCTGGATTAGATGACCAGGTGGTCACTGCAAGCCGTGAAGTACGCCTGGTTCCTGATGTGCAGCTCGATGAAGTGATGGAGCAGGAGTTCGACATGCTGGTGCTCCCCGGCGGATTGCCTGGAGCGGATCATCTGGATGCAGACAGGCGCATTCATGCATTGTTAAAGAAAATGTCGGAACACGGCGGGTATACCGCTGCAATCTGCGCTGCTCCCAAAGTGCTTGCGCATGCCGGGTTGCTCGATGGTAAAACTGCGACCGGCTACCCCGGTGTTCTCGACAGCATGGAGTTGCCGGCAACGGAGATCAGCCGGGATGCAGTCGTGATCGATGGCAAGGTCGCCACTTCGCGCGGGCCGGGGACAGCAATGGAGTTTGCCCTGGCGTTGATTGCGCAACTGCTTGGCGAGGAGAAGCGCAGTGAGGTTGAGCAGGCGCTGGTCCGTTGATTGGTGTTTCTAGTAATCCTTGAGCAGGCAACATCTTTACAAATGAGTCAAATATTAACAATGACTCTCGCAAAGCTTCCGCGTCCTGCTCACGCCCCTCACCTGGCGTCCATGCAGGCGAAGGCGCTAAGCTCGCTAAGGAAACCCCTTTGCGGTCTTTGCGTCTTGGCGAGAAACAAGGGTTTTTTCATGCTTAATCAGTCTGAGACTTGGTCTCGCTAGACATGCATTGTACAACAAGGGCATTCCTGCTGATTCTGACCATCACCATGGCCGCCTGTGTTCCGGACTCTAAAAATCCACTCACTGCGTTTGACAAGGATGCCATGGATGCATCTGTGTATGGCACCTGGTTCTGGAAAAATGAACAGGAAACCGGTTATCTCCACTTTGGCCAGGAAAAAGATTCCGGACTGCTGCAGTTGGTGATGATCGAATTCAACAGCAGCGGGAAAATCGGTGTTACACAAATGCGGGGCCATACTTCGCGGCTTGGCGGCAACCGCTATCTGAATCTCAAATTTGTTCCACCCCAGGATGGGATCAGTGAATACATCGTTATGAAATATGAGATCTCAGAAAAAGGGTTGGGGCTCGCATTTATGGATCCATCTGTTATCGAGAAGGCGATAGCTGATAACATACTTGCCGGCAGAGTGGAGCAGGAAGGCCATGTCTCGTCGGTGCATATTTCGGATACGTCAAAAAAGCTACAGCAGTTTGTGCGTAAAAATGAGCAGGCGCTATTCCCCGAGATGAAGTTTCTGCCCCGATTGGTGATTCCCCGCAGCAACTGACCAGCCAGCAACTCTGAAATCAAATAATCCTAAACGGACAACAAACATGAGCGAAATGACAAACATGGAAGAGCACAAAAAAACCACAGGTTTCCGGGGTATTCATGTCGTATGGATTGTACTTGGAACGATGGTGTTCACTGCGGCAGTCACTTACTGGGCTGTGCGTACATATATCTATGCGAAAGATTTTGAGCCCGTTGTATTAAACCAGAATGAACAGCAGCAATTGGATAGCAAGCTCGCGGCGCTCGGCTATCAGCCGGAGCCGCCATCTGCAAAAACCCAAAAACAGACAACAGAGCAAAACGATTTTGATTCAGGCGGTCGCCTGATACCACGGAAATATAGCGAAGAGAGCGGCGAACGTGATTTAAGCTTTAGCGAGAAAGAGTTGAATGCTCTACTCGCAAGCAACACCAACATGGCAAAAAAACTCGCGATTGACCTTTCCCGGGACCTGATCAGCGTCAGGCTCCTTGTTCCCGTAGACAAGGACTTCCCGATACTCGGCGGCAAAACACTACGCGTATCTACCGGTGTAGAGATGTCCTACAAAGATGGCCGGCCGCGCGTGGTTCTAAAAGGTGTAACCGTCATGGGTGTGCCGATTCCAAATGCCTGGCTCGGTGACCTGAAAAATATTGACCTGGTCAGGGAGTTCGGCGATGAACAGGGATTCTGGAAAAGCTTTGCCGCAGGCGTTGAAGACATCCATGTGGAAGATGGAGAGCTGAAAGTTAAGCTGAAAGAGTAATTAAAGAAAACCCTTTAAAGAAAACCCCTTAAAGAATTCCCTTTAAAGAATATAACGCGTCAGATCTTCATCATCGGCCAGTTCGTTCAGATGCGCATCGACATACTCGGCATCGATGGTGATGGTCTCTCCCTGCATCTCCGATGCTTCATAGGAGATCTCTTCAAGCAGACGCTCCAGCACCGTGTGCAGGCGGCGTGCACCGATATTTTCGGTGCGTTCATTGACCTGCCAGGCGATCTCCGCGATGCGCTTGATGCCATCCTCGTCAAAGTGCAAATCCAGCCCCTCTGTCTTCATCAATGCCTGATACTGCTCGGTTAGAGATGCATCCGGTTCAGTCAGAATACGCATGAAATCTTCTGCTGTCAGGGCGCGCAACTCGACGCGAATCGGCAGACGCCCCTGAAGCTCGGGAATGAGATCGGATGGTTTGCTGAGGTGGAATGCGCCTGAAGCAATAAACAGGATGTGGTCGGTTTTGACCATGCCGTGCCGGGTCGAGATGGTGCTGCCTTCGACAAGCGGCAGCAGGTCACGCTGCACGCCTTCACGGGAGACGTCAGCGCCTCCCTGGGCGCCGCCGCTGCGGGCGCACACCTTGTCGATCTCATCAAGAAAAACGATGCCGTTCTGTTCGACATTGTCGATGGCGTTGAGCTTGAGTTCCTCTTCGTTGATGCGTTTTGCAGCCTCTTCATCTTCGAGGAGTTTAAGCGCCTCCCTGACCGAAAGCTTGCGTTTGCGGGTGCGTCCGCCGGCATTGCTCTTGAACAAATCTTGCAATTGGTTGGTCATCTCCTCCATGCCCGGAGGAGCCATGATCTCAACGCCAACCTGGGGTGCGCTGACTTCGATTTCGATCTCCCTCTCATCGAGCTCGCCGTTGCGCAGTTTTTCGCGGAATTTGGTGCGTGTTGATGACTCCTGCTGCTCCTGTGGTTCACTATCCTGCTCCCAGGTCGCGGCTGTCGGGCCTGGCAGCAGTACGTCCAGCACCCGCTCCTGTGCGGCCAGATGCGCCTGGCCACGCACATTTTCCATCTCGACGACGCGGGCCATTTTTACGGCTGAGTCAGCAAGATCGCGGATGATCGAGTCAACTTCGCGACCGACATAGCCGACTTCTGTGAACTTTGTCGCTTCTACCTTGATGAAAGGCGCATTTGCGAGCGTCGCCAGGCGACGCGCGATCTCGGTTTTTCCGACGCCGGTGGGGCCAATCATGAGGATGTTTTTGGGGGTGATTTCGTTGCGCAGGGATTCGTCAACCTGCATGCGCCGCCAGCGGTTGCGCAGCGCAATTGCGACAGCCCTTTTTGCATCCTGCTGCGCAATAATATGTTTGTCGAGTTCTTTGGCGATCTCTTTGGGGGTGATTTCAGACATCAGTCTTCCGTTTCAAGTTCTTCGATGACAAGATTGTGATTGGTATAAACACAAATGTCGGCAGCAATATGCAGTCCTTTCTCGACGATCTCGCTGGCAGAGAGATCGCTGTTTTCCAGCAGTGCGGCAGCGGCAGCCTGGGCATAGGCTCCGCCGGAGCCAATCGCCATGAGGCTGTTTTCCGGCTCGATGACGTCCCCGGTGCCTGAGATGATCAGCGATGCCTGCCTGTCGGCAATGCATAACAGCGCTTCGAGGCGTCTCAGCATGCGGTCTGTGCGCCAGTCCTTGGCCATCTCGACGGCAGCGCGAACCAGGTGGCCGCTGTGTTTCTCAAGCTTGCCTTCGAAACGCTCGAACAGCGTGAAGGCATCCGCAGTGGCGCCTGCAAACCCGGCCAGCACCTGGTTTTTATAGAGCCTGCGGACCTTGCGCGCGTTGCCCTTCATGACTGTCTGGCCAAGCGTCACCTGGCCATCGCCGCCAATGACGACCTGGCCATTGCGGCGCACGGAGAGAATGGTGGTGCCCCTGAAGTTCGTCATGCTGTTCGGACTATTATTTGTCATTCTGTGCGCCATATTCAAAAGAGTCGGAAAACATCTGTTCGCGACTGAGTCCGGCCTCTTCAAAAGCAGCGGCAGCGGCGTTTACCATGACCGGGGGGCCTGTCATGTAGACATCATAGTCGTTGATATTAGCGATATCCTGCATTACTGCTTCATGCACAAAGCCGCTGCGGCCCTGCCCCGGGGCGTCGGGCTCTGAAAGCACCGGGATAAACGAGAAGCTGTCATGCTGCTGCGACCACTGCCGGGGCAGATCAGGAAGATAGAGGTCGCGTTCGGCGCGCACCCCCCAGTAGAGTGTGATAGGACGGCTGACGCCAACATAGATAGCGTGCTCGATCATACTTTTCAACGGTGCGAAACCGGTGCCGCCGCCGATCATCAAAATCGGACGGCTTGACTCTTCGCGCAGGGTGAATGCGCCGAGCGGCGCTTCGATGCGCAGCACTGTTTTGTCCTGCATGGAGTCAAACACATAATCAGTAAATTTACCGCCATCCACATGGCGAATATGCAGTTCGATCAACTCGTCATCATGCGGCGCATTGGCGATAGAGAAGGCGCGGTGTTCTCCTCCGGGCAGTATGAAATCAAGGTACTGCCCCGCCAGAAACTGCAGGCGTTGATTCTCCGGCAGCTTTAACATCAGGCGCATGACATCATGAGAGAGTTGCTCATGACTCTGCACTTTGCATGGCATGGAATGCGGCTGGATTTCAACGGCCTGTTCGACAAGTTCGGCTTCAATGACGAGGTCGCTGCCTGCATGCGCCTGGCAGGGCAGGCAATTATAGTCCGGGTCAGCCAGTCCCGAAGGAGTGTCGTCATCAGTATAGTTGACCTGGCCTTCGAGCAGGGTCACTTCGCAGGTGCCGCAGTTGCCGCTGCGGCAGCCATAGGCTAAACCGATATTCTGTCGTAATGCTGCATCCAGTACGGTTTCGTCCTGTTGAACGGAAAATACCTTTCCCAGGGGCTGGACTTTGACCTGATAATTACTCATACACTTGCATATCTTATAAGAAACTGCGAGATTGTCCCGCATTTTATACATTATTAAAACCTCCATGAGAAAGATGTTAATCATTGGATGCGGTGATATCGGCCGTCGAATTGCTCATATTGCGCAACGCAAGGGTGAAAGTGTCCGTGCGCTGGTGCGCACCGCACAGAGCCGCTCTGAACTGCAAAACCTGAAGATCGATGTCATCCAGGCTGACCTGGATGATGAAATCGAGGCGCTGGATGTCGATGACGTCAGAATTGTCTATCTGGCACCGCCACCCCGCAAAGGAACGCATGAGATTCGCATGAAACACCTGCTGAAGGCGTTGACAGGCAACCCGGAAACATTTCTCTATCTCAGCACCACCGGGGTTTACGGCGACTGCAACGGCCAGTGGGTGGATGAGTCCCGGCCTGCGGCGCCGCGGGCTGATCGCGCCATGCGGCGATTGGATGCCGAGCAGCAGTTGATCAGTGCAGCCGCCCGGCACGGCTGGCGTTATGTGATCATGCGTGTTGCGGGTATCTATGGCGCTCGGCGTTTACCGCTGCAGCGCATCAAAGAGCGGCAGCCGGTGCTGCGCGCTGACCAGGCGCCATTTACCAATCGTATTCACGAGGATGATCTTGCGGAGATTACCCTCGGGTTGCTGGAGAAGGGGGGCAGTGGTGAGATTTACAATGTCACCGACGGGCATCCGGGAACCATGAGCGACTATTTCATGACTGTTGCACGTTATGCGGGATTGCCTGAGCCGCCTGAAATCGATATGCGTCAGGCGGAGAGCGAGATGAGCGCCGGGATGATGAGCTATCTGCGTGAATCGCGCCGTATTTCCAACCGAAAAATGGTGGATCTGCTGGGCGAAAAACTGCGCTATGCGACCCTTGAGGATGGATTGAAGGCGATTTTTGGCCGTCGGCTTGAATGAAATTTTTTACCACAGATGCACACAGATAAACACAGATTTAAGAGATGAGAAACAATATCTGTGTTTAATTTAACACTCATCTCAGATATAGTCGATAAGGGAGATGAAAATTAGAAAATAATAATATATTTTAATTCTAACGCATTGAATTTGCGTTGATTTTTGTCATGTAACAGAGTATCTTGCGTCGATTAAATGCATTCAGGCTCATCGACCCGCCTGAAGCGATTATTCAACTGCCTGAGCTTATTCTTAAACGGAGGATTTCAATGGCGCATATTGTTGTATTGGGGGCTGGCACCGGCGGGATGCCGGCGGCTTATGAGTTGCGCGCCGAGCTTGACGCCGAGCATAAAATTACGGTTATCAACGAGCGTGACTATTTCCAGTTCGTACCCTCCAATCCGTGGCTGGCTGTCGGCTGGCGTGACCGCAGTGACATCACGTTTGACATCAAGCCCTATCTGCAGCGCAAGGGGATCGATTTTATCGGACAGCGATGCGACGACATCGATGCCGATGCCAATACACTGACACTGGATAACGGCGAGAGCATCAGTTATGACTACCTGGTGATCGCTACCGGCCCCCGTCTGGCGTTCGAAGAGGTCGAAGGATCGGGTCCTGATGGTGGACACACACAGTCAATATGCAGTGTCGACCATGCGGAGACCGCATGGGGCGCTTACCAGAAACTGCTGGAGAAGGGCAGCGGTCACATCGTTGTCGGCGCAGCCCCATTTGCAAGCTGCTTCGGTCCGGCCTATGAGTTTGCCTTCATCGTCGATACCGATCTGCGCAAGCGCAAGATGCGTGATAAATTTTACATGACCTTTGTGACATCCGAACCCTATATCGGCCACCTGGGCCTGGGCGGTGTTGGCGACTCCAAGGGGATGCTCGAATCAGAGATGCGCAACCACCACATGAAGTGGATTACCAATGCCAAGACCCGCAAGGTGGAAGAGGGCAAGATGTTCATCGATCAGTTGGATGACAACGGTGAAGTCGCTAAATCACACGAGATCGATTTTGATTTTGCGATGATGCTACCGGCATTCAAGGGCGTCGATGCGGTTTCGAGCGTCGATGGCTTGTGCAACCCGCGCGGGTTTGTCATGGTGGATGAGTTTCAGCGCAATCCGAAGCATCCTAACATCTACTCTGCCGGCGTGTGCATCGCTATTCCGCCGGTCGAGGTGACTCCGGTTGCAACAGGTGCGCCGAAAACAGGTTACATGATCGAATCGATGGTCACCGCGATCGTACACAATATCGCGCACTCCCTTAAGGGAGAAGAGCCTGAAAAAGTCGGTACCTGGAATGCGATTTGCCTGGCCGATTTTGGTGATACAGGTGCGGCATTCGTGGCGCTGCCGCAGATTCCCCCGCGCAATGTTGCCTGGTTCAAGAAGGGCAAGTGGGTGCACATGGCGAAGATCGCCTTTGAAAAGTATTTCATCCGCAAGATGAAAAAAGGGAGTTCCGAACCCATCTACGAGAAATACGTCCTCAAGATGCTGGGTATCAATCGCCTCAAGCAGTGACTGCTTATTCCCCTGCAGGGATTACTTCCCCCTTTATCAAAGGGGGATTGAGGGGGATTCCAATCGAAAGCCCGGGCTTCGCCGGGCTTTTTTTGTGGCTGCCGGCAGGGTATGCTGTGCCACATCAGGTATCATGAGTAGCAGACTAATGAGTGACATATCCAAAAAAGAGCGGCAGATATTGCTGGTGATGCGCAAGGTGCTTGCCAATATCATCAAAGATACAACGCCGGATCACAGAAGCATGAAACACC
This sequence comes from Gammaproteobacteria bacterium, assembly GCA_030620735.1. GTDB lineage: Bacteria > Pseudomonadota > Gammaproteobacteria > Chromatiales > Chromatiaceae > Sva-25. The sequence goes on along the minus strand of JAUXDV010000006.1, from coordinate 7,013 downwards.
CGCTGTCAGATCCAACCATCCAGCAAATACGGGAGTGCCTGGGGCTGATCTCTCTGCGCGAGCGGGAGCTGGCGGATGATGCGGGCGTGCAGATGGAGAAGCCCTATTTTACCGATGAAAAACCGGCGGCAGAGGTGATCTCATTTATCCCTCCTGGCGGTAAGACCAAAAAAGAGTCCTGATAATTCATGGCGATGAATGAAAAAACATGCAATCACTGCGGTAAGATGGTGCGGGAGGATCAAGCCTCATGTCCCTATTGCGGCTCCCCGTCACCATTCCCGAAAAACCAGGGAATGACGGCGGTTCAAAAGAAATTCATGCTCTTTTTTGCCGCCACCATCGTACTCTGCATCATCCTGATCCTGTGGTTTCCGCGTTGATGCAAAAAGGATATTTGACCACGAAAGACACGAAACACACGAAAAAAAATAACACAAACATGCTTAATGTTGGCTTTAGGGTAACTTTCGAAATTGAGGGTTTGTCCCGGTTCTTATGTCACAGACCGCTAAATAGCATGCGTTTAAGACCATAGTGATCAGGTATCCGTAAAAGGCGCAGCGACATGAAATGGTTCATTTTCCTTTTTCGTGTTTTTAGTGCTTTTCGTGGTTCATGTTTTAAGTTCTTAAATAACCACGAAAGGCACGAAAGGCACGAAAAAAACCTATAAGACAAATCGCTTAATATCGACTTTGGGGTGACTCGAGAAGTTGGCGAGCAGGCCCAGTTTAAATCCGGTTACCTTCAAATAATTGATAATCTGGGCTTCATGAACTGCCGTGATTCTCTTGACAGTTTTTAGTTCTACGATGATTTTTCCAAAACAGATAAAATCAGGCTTGTAGGTTTGACAAAGCTCTTCACCCTTATAGGATAATTTGAGACTATGTTGTGAAATGAAAGGAATCTTCCGTTTAGACATTTCTATTTCCAGACATTCCTGATAAACAGATTCAAGGAACCCGCACCCCATTTCACGATAAACATCAAAAATGGCTCCTTGAATAACATAACACTCTTTTTTATAGATTATCTTCTTGTTTCTTCCATGGTTCATAATATAAATTCCTTTTTTAACCACGAAAGATACGAATGACACGAGAATTATTCTTTTCCCTTTTCGTGTGTTTAGTGCCTTTCGTGGTTGATGCTTTTGATTCTCTATTGCTGCACTGTGCGTCCACCATCGACGGCGATAATCTGTCCGGTAATATAATCCGCTCCGGTTACCAGAAAGGAGACTGTTTCGGCGATATCGTCAGGATCGCCGGGGCGCTGCAGGGCGATGCGTGACAACACCTCCTCCTTTTCTGCGTCGCTGATGTCATGTTCCGGCCACAGAATGACCCCGGGGGCGACGCCGTTGACGCGGACTTCAGGCCCCAGTTCCAGCGCCAGGCTCTTCACCAGCATGGCGTTGGCAGCCTTGGCGATGGAGTAGACCAGGTAGCCTTTTTTAGGTCGCAGAGCGTGAATGTCGACTAGATTGACGATGCAGCCTCTGGACTGTTTCAGCCAGGGATCTGCCGCCTGGGATAAGAAGAATGGAACTTTCATATTGGTTCCGATGAGATCATTCCACTGTTTCTCCGTCACCTCGCCGATCGCCGTCGGGTAAAATGTCGAGGCGTTGTTGATGAGCGCATCGAGCCTGTCATTGAAGGCGGCAGCCTCCCCGATGACCCTCTCGATAACGCCGTTCTCCAGTAGATCCCCTTGCACTGTCGCGGCGGAATCAGCCCGCCCGGCATTCAACTCCTCCGCCAGCGCTTTGGCGCGTTTATCAGAGCGGCGGTAGTGGATGATGATATCCATATTGGCCTGATGCAGCTTGCGCGCAATGCGTGCGCCGATGCGTGCAGCGCCTCCGGTAATCAGGACGCTCTTATTTGTCATACTGTCTCCGCCTCGTATTGGTACACTGCCCTCAATCTAACCTAATCAGACTGATCCGTCATGCAATCTTTGTCGCTGCCACAGCCTGCTCTTGAAGATGTGGCGTTTTCGCAACAGCTGCAGCAGCTGATCTGTGACGAGATTAAACAACAAGGCGGCGCCATTCCCTTTGACCGCTACATGGAGCTGGCTCTCTATGCGCCTGGGTTGGGGTACTATACCGCCGGGATGCGCAAGTTCGGTCCTCAGGGTGATTTCGTGACTGCGCCGGAGATCTCTGCGCTCTTTTCCCGCACCCTTGCCCATCAGGTGAAGCAGGTTCTGGATCTCTGCTGTGGTGGAGATGTGCTGGAGTTTGGCGCCGGCAGCGGCAGGCTGGCAGTCGATGTGCTGCGTGAGCTGGAAGCACTGGATGCCCTGCCGGAACGTTATCTGATTCTGGAGTTGAGTCCTGATTTGCGTCAGCGTCAGCAGCAGCTTGTTGCTGCTGAAATCCCCCATCTGGGTGAAAAGGTGCAGTGGCTGGAGAGACTCCCTCAACAGCGCTTGCGTGGAGTTGTGGTCGCCAATGAGGTGATGGATGCAATGCCAGTGCAGCGATTTCGAGTCAGTTCCGGTGATCATGAAATGACACAAGAGGAGATGATCACCTGCGCAGCAGGCAAACTGGCCAAAGAGTGGCGCCCCGCCTCTACAGTGTTGCAACGGGAGGTTGCGAAACTGGGAGTTGAGCTGCCGTCAGAGTGTGAATCGGAGATCAATCTGCGCCTGAAGCCGTGGATTGCGGCAATCTCCGATGTGCTCGAGCAGGGGGCCCTGTTGCTGATCGATTATGGCTATTCACGCAGTGAATACTTTCATCCGCAGCATAGCGAGGGGACATTGATGTGTCACTTTCGCCAGCATGCGCATGGCGATGCGCTGTTTTACCCCGGGCTTCAGGATATTACCGCACATGTTGATTTTACTGCAGTGGCGCAAGCGGCTGATGATGCAGGTTTGAGCGTTGCCGGTTATACAAACCAGGCCGGCTTTCTGCTCGCCTGTGGTATCGAAAAATTATTGCAATCAGCCGCAGCAGATCAAAATGCAGCGTGGTTTCAGCAGGCCGAAGGTCTGAAGCGACTGGTTCTCCCATCCGAGATGGGTGAGCGCTTCAAGGTGATGGCGTTGACGCGGAATATTGATGCGCCGTTGATGGGCTTCAGCATGAAGAGTATGCTGCATCAGTTATAAGAAAGTTTGCAGTCGTCAGTCTTCAGTTTGCAGTAAAAAAGAAAAGTTGCAGATTGCAGTTGGTAATGGCTCTACTTAGAGTTCTGCCAACTGCCAACTTAATCCTCATCCAGCCCGACATACTCCCAGAATCTTCTAAGCATACTTTTGTTGGCCTGCTCATATGCGTCACTGCCGAAATTCCCCTGTTCACGGTTCAACGTCAGTACGCGATTGGCATCTTCGGCAAACTCGGGAAGTCCCAGTTTGGTATAGCCGTCAACCATGATCTCCAGTGCATCTTCCGCAGCAGGGGTGCGCTGGTAATTCTCGACAACGCCTACAGCGCGTTTGACTGCAGCCAGGTATGCTCCGCGGTCCATGTAGAAATTTGCGATGTGGATTTCATGCATCGCAAGGCTGTTGAACAGGTAGATGGCGCGCTGTTGTGAATCTTTGGCATATTTTGAATCCGGGAAACGCTCGACAACCTCCTTGAAGTCCTTGTAGGCCTGGGCGTAAGAGACAGGGTCACGCTGTGATGCATCTGTTGGAACAAATCGATCCATCAATCCCAGGTTGCGGTCGAGATTGACAACCCCTTTCATGTAGTAGGCGTAGGCAACCTCGGGGTGATCGGGATGCAGGCGGATAAAGCGATCCAGGGCATCGATTGCCGCATCCGGTTCGTCAAATTTGGAATAGGCATATGCGATATCAAGTTGTGACTGCGCCGCATACTGTCCATAGGGGTAGCGCGCCTCAAGCTTTTCATAATTCTTGATCGCCTTGTCGTAATTGCCTTCGCGGAGCGCCGCAGATGCCTCGGAGTACATACGCTCCGCAGACCAGTTGGCGGTCTGGTCTTTCTCTTCTGTTGATGTACACCCACTCAACAGAGTTGCGGCAAAAAGCAGATAAAGGAGTGATCGCCCCATCGCTGACTAAATCCTGTAGTATGATTTCGGTTGAATTTAGCGATTATACCGGATTTGGCGGTAAGATGGGGCATCATGAATGAACGGTTGTTGGAGGAGAAAGTGACCTCCGAATTGTCAGGCAGACGCCTCGATCAGGCGCTGGCTGAATTATTCGGTGATTACTCCCGAAGCCGCCTGCAAAAATGGATCAAGGCAGGCAGGATAACACTGAACCACAAGCATCAGCGCGCCAGGGACAAGGTCGTTGCCGGTGACACTATTCGCTTGCGGATTGAAGATGAGCAACTCGTCGAAGCTGTTTCACAACCCATCGATCTTGACATCCGTTATGTGGATGAACATCTGCTGATCATCAACAAGCCTGCAGGACTTGTGGTTCATCCTGCTGCCGGCAATCCTGACGGCACCATGTTGAATGGCTTGCTGCATTATGACTCCTCTCTGCAGCAGCTGCCGCGTGCCGGCATCGTGCACCGGCTGGATAAAGAGACTTCGGGACTGCTGGTGGTTGCGCGCAGTTTGAAGGCGCACAAGTGCCTGGTTGAATTGCTGCAGGCGCGGGAGATACATCGGGAGTATCGCACCATCGTTAATGGCGTCATGATTTCCGGTGGCAGTGTCGATGAACCCATCGGCAGGCATCCGGTGCAGAGAAAGCGTATGGCGGTTGTGCATAGCGGCAAACCTGCGCGTACTGACTACCGGGTGCTGCGGCGTTTTCGCGCCCACTCGCTGTTACAGGTCAAACTGCACTCGGGACGCACCCATCAAATCAGGGTTCACATGGCGCATATCAACTATCCGGTGGTGGGTGATCCAGTCTACGGGGGGCGTCTGAAAATTCCGGCGGGGGCAAGTGAAGAGCTCAAAAGCGCTCTGCGCAGTTTTAGACGTCAGGCGCTGCACGCATTCAAACTGGGATTTGCACACCCTGAAACTGGAGAGTGGATGGAGTGGGAGTGCGCTATTCCGGATGATATGCAACACCTGCTGACGGAACTGCAAGATGATAAAAACACCATGGATTGAGCCACAGTGGCCAGTCGCATCCAATGTTCATGCACTCTCTACGATTCGCCAGGGAGGTGTCAGTCAACCTCCCTGGGAGAGCCTGAATCTTGGTGATCATGTCAATGATGCCCCCCGCCATGTGGCTGAAAATCGCCGTCGCCTGAAGCATCTGGCCGGCTTGCCGCATGAGCCGCAGTGGCTGACGCAGGTGCATGGATGTACTGTGCTCGATGCCGCTGAGCTTCATTTATCACTTTCATGTGAAGCAGACGCCGTCTACAGCAACACAGCAAACACACTCTGTGCCGTGATGACCGCAGACTGCCTGCCGGTGCTATTCGTGGATCAAGACGGTAAAGAAGTGGCTGCTGCGCATGCCGGCTGGCGCGGGCTGGCCGGCGGGGTGCTGGAACAGACCGTCGGGCGGTTTGCTGCAGCGCCGCAAACACTGCTGGCATGGCTTGGCCCGGCCATCGGCCCGTCATCCTTCGAAGTAGGAGCTGATGTGCGGGAGACATTTTTAGCGTGGAACCGCGATTGTGAAGCTGCTTTTGCAGCGCATGGCGAGGGACACTGGCTGGCGGATATCTATCAGCTGGCTCGTTTGCGGCTGCGTAAGGCGGGGGTCACAGCAATCTATGGCGGCGACTACTGCACCTACAGTGACGCGGAGCGTTTCTACTCCTACCGCCGCGACGGCGAAACCGGACGCATGGCGACACTGATCTGGTTTAATACATAACCCTTGAAAGTATCAGGTAGACCCCCATATCTCTCTTAGTTGATGAATAATTGAATAGCGTGAATAACGATGAGAATGGATAAATTAACAAGCAAATTCCAGATGGCGCTGGCCGATGCCCAGAGTCTTGCTGTTGGGCGGGATCACCAGTTTATCGAACCGGCGCACCTGCTGGTGGCGCTGCTGGACCAGCAGGGCGGCACAGCGCGCCATCTGCTGACCCAGGCGAGTGTCAACGTCAACCTGCTGCGCTCCAGCCTTGGCGAAATACTCGACAGAATGCCCTCCGTGCAGGGGACGGGCGGTGATGTCAGTGTCTCCAACGAACTTGGACGCATGCTCAATCAGACTGATAAGCTGGCGCAGCAGCGCAAGGACAGCTACATCTCCAGCGAGCTGTTTCTACTGGCAGCCCTCGATGACAAGGGCGAGGTCGGCAAACTGCTGCGCAAGGCAGATGCATCCAAAGGCAACCTGGAGCGTGCCATCGAGCAGATGAGAGGAGGCGAATCCGTGGACGATCCCAATGCAGAAGACCAGCGCCAGGCGCTGGAGAAATACACCATCGATCTGACCGAGCGCGCCGAGCAGGGCAAGCTGGATCCCGTCATCGGCCGTGACGAAGAGATCCGCCGCTCCATCCAGGTGCTGCAACGCCGCACCAAGAATAATCCGGTGCTGATTGGCGAGCCGGGTGTCGGCAAGACCGCAATTGTGGAAGGACTGGCGCAGCGCATTGTCAATGGCGAAGTGCCTGAAGGCGTCAAAGGCAAGCGACTGTTGTCGCTGGATCTTGCCGGGCTGCTGGCGGGCGCCAAGTTTCGCGGTGAGTTCGAGGAGCGCCTCAAAGCGCTGCTGAACGATGTTGCCAAATCAGAAGGCAATATCATTCTGTTTATCGATGAGATTCATACCATGGTCGGCGCCGGTAAGGCCGAGGGCGCCATGGATGCAGGCAACATGCTCAAGCCGGCGCTGTCGCGCGGCGAGCTGCATTGCATCGGCGCCACCACCCTGGATGAATACCGCAAATATATCGAAAAGGATGCAGCGCTGGAGCGCCGCTTTCAGAAGGTGCTGGTGGAGGAGCCGACCGTCGAGGATACGGTGGCGATTCTGCGCGGGCTCAAGGAGCGCTACGAGGTGCACCACGGGGTCGATATCACCGACCCGGCCATTGTTGCTGCGGCAACGCTATCGAC
>JAUXDV010000111.1 GCA_030620735.1 Gammaproteobacteria bacterium | reverse complement strand
CATTTTCTCTCGCCAGGACGCCAAGACCGCCAAGAAAAACCTTTGCGTCCTTTGCGTTCTTAGCGAGAGATTCTTTTAAAACTTGACTCATTTGCAAGCATTTTAGTGAATCAAGGATTCTCGGACAGGCTCCCAGGGGGCGATAAGTCCCTCTCCCGAGGGAGAGGGAAGTGGATTGGTCTATGCGGCCAGTTTTCTCAGGACATAGTGCAGGATGCCGCCGTGCTGGTAATACTCGACCTCATTCGGCGTGTCGATGCGCACCTTGACGGTGAACTCCTTGCTGCTGCCATCGGCTGCGGCAGCTGTTACCGTCACCTGTTTGGCCGAACCATCTCCAAGACCGCTGATGTCATAACTCTCCATCCCTGTCAGGCCAAGGCTTGCGGCGCTGTCGCCATCCATGAACTGCAGCGGCAGTATGCCCATGCACACCAGATTGGTGCGGTGGATGCGCTCGTAGCTCTCGGCAATGACCGCCTGTACGCCGAGCAGTTTGGGTCCCTTTGCCGCCCAGTCCCGGGATGAACCGGAGCCGTATTCTTTGCCGGCAATGACGATCGCCGGTACTCCATCATCGATGTAGCGCATGGCGCCGTCGTAGATGGACATCTGCTCGCCCGATGGCTGGTGTTGGGTGACGCTGCCTTCGGTCCCCGGCGCCAACTGGTTGCGCAGGCGGATATTGGCGAAGGTGCCGCGCATCATCACCTCGTGGTTGCCGCGGCGCGAACCATAGGAGTTGAAGTCTTTGGGGTCGACGCCATGCTGCTGTAGATATTGACCTGCCGGGGCATCCGCCTTGATCGCTCCGGCCGGAGAGATATGATCGGTGGTGATGGAGTCACCCAGCAGCGCCAGGCAGCGCGCCCCGTTGATATCGGTAACGGCATCGATCTCTTTGCTCATGCCGGTGAAGTAGGGTGGATTGCGGATGTAGGTGGACTCCTCGTCCCATTCAAATACTTGTTTCGCAGGCGCATCGAGTCCCTGCCAGCGCTCATCACCGTCATAGATGCCGGCATAGGCGCCGATGAAAGAGTCACGGTCCAGGTTGGCGGCAACGGCGTCGTTGACCTCCTGTTGGGTTGGCCAGATATCTTTCAGATAGACCGGGTTGCCGTCGGCATCTTCGGCCAGCGGTTCATTGTAGGGGTCGATATCCATGCGACCGGCAATCGCGTAGGCGACGACCAGCGGCGGTGAGGCCAGGTAGCTCATGCGTACCTCGGCATGTACGCGGCCCTCGAAGTTGCGGTTGCCGGAGATTACGGAAGCAACGCTGAGATCACCCTCGGCAATTGCTTTGGAGACAGGCTCCGGCAATGGACCGGAGTTGCCGATGCAGACGGTGCAGCCGTAGCCGACATTATAGAAGCCCAGTTGCTTGAGTGAATCCATCAACCCCGACTTTTCCAGATATTCGGTTACCACCATGGAGCCGGGGCCGAGGGATGTCTTCACCCAGGGTTTGACGCTGAGACCTCTCTCGACGGCTTTTTTGGCAACCAGTCCGGCGCCCAGCATGACCGAGGGATTGGAGGTGTTGGTGCAGGAGGTGATGGCGGCGATGACAACCGAGCCATCGTCCAGTTCAACCTCTTCGCCATTAATGGTGGTGGTGACCGCCTTGCTGCTGATATTGCGCTCCTCCTTCAAGGAGGCAAGCGCTTTGGCAAACTCCTGCTTGCTTTCGGAAAGCAGTACACGATCCTGCGGACGCTTGGGACCGGCCATCGACGGTACGATGGTTGAGATATCAAGTTCGAGTGTTTCCGAGTAGATTGCTTCGGGAGTTTCATCCGTGTGGAACATTCCCTGGGCTTTCGCATAGGCTTCGACCAGGGCGATTTGTTCATCAGAACGCCCGCTGAGGCGCAGATAGCCGAGCGTCTCATCATCGATCGGAAAGAGTCCGCAGGTGGCGCCGTATTCTGGCGCCATGTTGGCGATCGTGGCGCGATCCCCCATCGGCAGGGTGCTGACCGCAGGGCCGTAGAATTCGACAAATTTCCCGACCACACCATGCTTGCGCAGCATCTCCACGATAGTCAAAACCAGGTCGGTAGCTGTTGTCCCTTCAGGCAGTTCGCCTGTCAGTTTGAAGCCGACGGCCTTGGGAATCAGCATAGAGACAGGCTGACCCAGCATCGAAGCTTCCGCCTCGATGCCACCGACGCCCCAGCCGAGTACGCCGAGGCCGTTGACCATGGTGGTATGGGAGTCGGTGCCGACGAGCGTGTCGGGATATGCCTGCAATACGCCGTCATTTTCCTGTCCCATTACCACGCGCGCGAGGAACTCCACATTCACCTGGTGTACGATGCCCGTATCCGGCGGCACCACCTTGAAGTTGGAGAATGCCTGTTGACCCCACTTCAGAAACTGATAGCGCTCTTTATTACGTGAGAACTCCAGTTCGGCATTTTTTGCAAAGGCATCGCCGTCGCCGAAGTAGTCCACCTGCACAGAGTGGTCGATCACCAGTTCAGCTGGCTGCAACGGGTTGATCTTTTCCGGATCACCGCCCAACGCCTTCATGGCATCACGCATTGCTGCCAGATCGACTACGGCGGGAACGCCGGTAAAATCCTGCATCAGCACGCGTGCGGGGCGGTACTGGATCTCCGAGGACGGCTCGGCAGATGGATCCCAGTTGGCGATGGCTTCGATGTCGCCTTTTTCGACGGTCACACCATCTTCGTGGCGCAACAGATTTTCCAGCAGGATCTTCAGTGAGAAGGGGAGTTTCTCACTGCCTGCAACGGCGTCAATTTTGTAGATTTCGTAATGATTGCCCGCAACATCAAGCGTTGATTTTGCATTGAAACTATTCATGGGGGTTTTGGCGTCTGTAGAGGAATTTGCAGGGTGAGACTATACCACAGAGCAGTTGAAATCGGTCTCTCCAGCCTATTTTTTTAACCACTAAAGGCACGAAAATCACGAAAATGAATAAACTGATTTTTCCTGATTTTCGTGGTTCATCTTTTATCATCCCGCAGGGTGTCAATATGTTCTGCGCATTGCACTGGAAAACGATGGAAGAGTCTCACCAGCATTGATCAACAGTTGCTGGCGGGCCTTTCTTGCCGGTTGATGTCAGCGTGAAGGATGGACATTCGCTGTCTTTAGCCTGGGCGCCGGTTGCCGTCGCAGTTAATGTGTAACTTTGATTGCTGTTAGACAACGTGACCGCCATGCTGTAATAGCCATGTTCAGTGTGAGGTGAGCCGGTGATGCGTGTCGGGGAGGCATCCTTGTATGAAGAGTCATTGTTTGTGTAATAGCGTTCCATACCAGCGGCAAGATCCAGCAACTCCCTGCTGGCTTCGCCGCGTCTTGCCTTGGTGATGAATGATTGATAGCTAGGATAGGCGAGGGCCGAGAGGATCGCTATAATTGCGATTGTGATGAGTAGTTCGATGAGGGTGAAACCAGTGGCGGCAGGATGTTTTTTGTCCATGGTCATTGCTCCAGATCAATCCATGACTGGCGCGCCTCACTGTATCTTTTGTCATGGTGCGGCGTCAGTACATAAGGGGCGTTGGATGTATCGTCATCACCATCTACATTATCCTCGTTACTGAGCGGAGGTGCTTCTCCATGCTTGTATTTATACGCCTCATAATAGAAAAGGAGTTTTTTGAGGTCGAAATCAACTGATTCAGCTGCGATTGCATTTTCGGTGGTCTTGCATTCAGGCCTGCTCGCCAGGGTGACAGCCGTCACATGAGTCTTTTCGTAGGTTGAGGAGATACAATTGTTGTCATCGAGATCATTGATCAAATCTCCGATCTTTTCTGAAAAAACGGGGAATGTTTTGGCAAACCCCCGGTCACAATTGAGCACGCAGCTGTAGTTGATGGCATTGAGGTAGACACCATTTTGACCATTCGAGATGCTTGCAATAACAGGGCGTGAGAAGAGATCATAGCCGCTGAGTTGCTCGCCAACAGGATAGCGGACATCCTCACCATCTATCCTGTAGATATCTCCATCATCGAGCGCGCCGCTGTTGTCAAAATCAGAGATAACAGTCAGGGGTGCTCCACCGTCGAGCCAGTTTAATTCATTGAAGGCATGCTTGATGGTCACACCGTCTTCGTCAATCCAGGCGGAGACGAACTGCAGGCGTCCGGAGCGCAGCACCATTTGATCGACGATGCGTTCAGATGCGTGCGCGGGCGGGAAGGTTGCAACCCAGCCCGGGGCGCCGGTTCCTGTGGTCTCTGCGATGCGCAGCGTAACAGTCTGGCTATCCACGTCGACGATTGTGACTTCACTCAGCATTGTTTTCTTGAGATCTGCTTCCTTGACAGCGGTGCTCTCGGTAACAGCCTCGGCAGGGGTTTTATCACGGATTCCAAACACGTTTTGCGGGGTCGCATCTGCGCCATCGGCACTGCTCAGCAGGCTGCCGGTACCGAAGTAGATCATGTATCCGCCGTCGGGGTGGCGCGCAACCTGCGGGCGGGTGGTTATCGGATGTGCGCTGCCGGCGCTGAAGAGCGGTATGCGCGGCGGTTCCAGTGATGCCAGGTCAAATTTCCACAGATTGCCGTTGAGATCTCCTGCATAGGCAATTCCGGCAGCTGTGACAACCGCAGGCGCAGAAAGACCGCGATTGTCACTGCCTGCAGGGATTGCCGTGATAACAGGAGAGTTCTGCAGTGAAATCAGCAGGAGTTTAGCCTGGTTGTTGGTCGAGAGATAACCGTTGCCACTGATGACTACAGGCTCTGATGCAGCATCGGATGGGAGCTGGCTGATGAGAGGCGCAGCGTGAATATAACCGATGTCATCATGGTCGGAGAGTTCCCATACTACAGTCTGGCTATTCAATTCTGCACTGCTGATATCCAGCAGAAACAGAGCTTTCCCGCCTGCACCCAGACTTCCGGCCAGCAGGGTTTTCCAGCTCTCACCAACCTTCACATCACTGCTCGACAATCCGCCGTCGACATAATAGTCATGTGTGTATCCGGGCTGCGCCAGGCGGTTGAGTTTGGGAATGAGCATGGAGGGGAGGTAGGAGTAGACGAGAGTTCCTTCATCTGCATCAAACACATGCAGCATGCCGTCATTTGCGCCGACATAAATACGATCATCACGATTGCTGTTGGCGCTGTCGTCAGGCGCATCAACATGGATTGGCGTTGAGTGCAACATGTCGCCGATGGCATGGAGGCGGGAGCGATAGATGCCGTCGGGAAGTTCCCCGGAGCGGTCGCCGCGGATGAAGTCCACGATCTTTTCACCGTTGTATGGGGACGCCGGATCAAGCGGGTTGGCAGTGATTGCCGATTGCTGCCCCGGACTCAGCCGATTCCATTGGAAAGAGATTTGTGCGCCATTGCCATCGAGAGTGACGATCTGCCGCTGCCGCCAGTAGGGTGAGGAGGGCGACGCCAGCTTCTCCAGTTCATCGTATTTTCCCCGGGCACTCCACTTTCCGGGTGACTTCTTTCCGGATGCGTCGATGAGCCACTCCCTCAGATCTCCGGACCAGGTGGTATTCTCATGCCACACCTGGTAGGCGCTGGCGCCTGAATCGATGCGCAGATCATAATTCGTGAATTCCAGCGGCGCGATACTCCAGATTGGCTGGGTCGCCGGATCGACCACCGCATCGGCGAAAAGTGGTCCTGTAATGAGCGTAGCCAGGCTGATGACTGCTGCTGTGATAGATCTATGAAATCCGTTTTCCATGATATTTTCCATTGTGAAAGTTGGCAGTCTTCAGTTCGCAGTAAAACATGAGCTGCGATAATGTTGTTTTGCTGCCTACTGCAAACTGAAGACTCTCTTCTATTGTCAAAATTATGGTGATATTCCCTCCACCGTCCTGTAGAGAGATTGAACGATGCGTTTACTTCCCTTCCCTGCGATAGCAAGGGCTGAGATGCGGAACAGGTAGTAGGAGACTCTGTTGTTCATTTCAGATTGTTCGTCCAGGGCGATATTGTCGCCGCTGCTCTCATAGACCGGGCCGAGATATTCGATCGTATAGGCGCCATTGACGCCATGTTCTGAGATGATTTTTGAAGCTGTTCCGTCACTCCAGCCAGGCCATTGAATTGATGATGGATTTATCCCACTCTCTCCGCTTTGATGATAGTGGCTCTGCAGCGGGGATCCGTTAGCGACAACACTCGAGACATCTTTTTCAGCAATGCGCAGCAGATACTCGGCGTCATGCAGCGCCCTGTTGTGGAACTGACTGTTGCTCGCCATCAAGGATTCAAAAAATGATGTGTTGAGTGACAGGGCACCGAGGAGTGCAATAATCAGCAAAAATATCAATGCAATGGCAAGCGCCGCCCCCAGTTGATCTTGATAGCAACGGCAGTGTGAATCTCTCATCTGCTTCAATTCCTCAGGAGCACCGTGGTGGAGTACAGCTGACGTCGAACATGGTCGTCAACGGCGTAGTGATGACTGCCCATGGCATATGTTCGGCGATTGATGACAGCCGGCTCGGCGC
>JAUXDV010000301.1 GCA_030620735.1 Gammaproteobacteria bacterium | reverse complement strand
CTTGCCGCCTGTTATCTTGACTCTCTCGCGACTCTGCAGATCCCGTCGATTGGTTACGGCATCCGCTATGAATACGGCATTTTCGACCAGGAGATCCATGATGGCTGGCAGGTCGAGATTTCCGATCTGTGGCTGCGCAACGGCAATCCCTGGGAGCTGCCTCGTCCCAAGCTGCGCTACCCGGTGAAATTTGGCGGCCATACAGACCACTACAGCGATGCCGATGGCAACCTGCGGGTCAAGTGGGTTCCAGAGCTGGAGATAATGGGCGTGGCTTATGACACTCCCATACTCGGGTATGGCGTCAATAACACCAACCTGCTGCGATTGTGGTCATCCCAGGCGGGTGAATCGTTCGATTTCCAGGCCTTCAACCAGGGCGACTACTACGGTGCTGTCGAGGCGAAAGTGGCGGCAGAGAATATCAGCAAGGTGCTCTATCCCAATGACGAGGCTGTGCTGGGCAAGGAGTTGCGTCTCAAACAGCAGTACTTTTTTGTCTCCTGTTCGCTTCAGGATATGATCCGTCTGCATCTACAGCAAAATGACAACCTCGATGGTTTTCATCACAAGTTTGTCGCGCAGCTCAATGACACCCACCCTTCGATTGCCATTCCAGAGCTGATGCGGCTCTTTATCGACGACTATGGCATGGGATGGGATCAGGCCTGGGAGATCACCCGCAACACCTTCGCCTATACCAATCATACCCTGCTTCCCGAGGCGCTCGAAACCTGGCCGCTGGATCTCTTTGGCAGCCTGCTGCCGAGGCACCTGGAGATCATCTATGAGATCAACCGTCATTTTCTCGATGATGTGCGCATGCGCTTTCCCTGGGATCCTGCGCGCATCAGCCGCATGTCGCTGATCGGTGAGGATGGCGAACGCAGGGTGCGTATGGCCAACCTGGCCACAGTCGGCTCCTTCGCAGTCAACGGTGTAGCCGGGATGCATTCGGAGCTGGTCAAATCAACCATTCTGAAAGACTTCTATGAGTGCGCCCCTGAGAAATTTCACAATGTCACCAATGGCGTCACGCCGCGGCGTTTTATCCAGTTGAGCAATCCGGGATTGTGCCAGATCCTGACGAGGCTGGCGGGCAAGGGCTGGGCCGGGGATCTGGATAACCTGCGGGTGCTTGAGCAGTATGCGGATGACCAGGTTTTTCATCAGGAGTGGCGGGAGATGAAGCGTACCGCCAAATTGCATCTCTCGTGCCTCATCAAACAGAGGACGGGAGTGGTTGTTGATCCTGACTCGCTGTTTGATATCCTGGTTAAGCGCATCCACGAATATAAGCGCCAGCACCTCAGTCTGCTGCATATTGTGACCCTCTATAATCGTCTCAAACAAAACCCCGGTATGGATATGGTGCCGCGTACATTTATCTTCGGCGGCAAGGCTGCGCCCGGATATTTTATGGCGAAGCTAATCATTAAATTGATCAACTCGGTCGGTGAAGTGATCAATAATGACCCTGAAGTCAACGGTTTTATGCGTGTTGTGTTTTTCCCCAACTTCAATGTCAAGAGTGCGCAATCCATCTATCCGGCTGCCGATCTTTCAGAGCAGATATCCACTGCAGGAAAAGAGGCGTCAGGCACCGGCAACATGAAATTCTCCATGAACGGCGCACTCACCATCGGCACACTGGACGGCGCCAATGTGGAGATCCGTGAGGAGGTTGGTGATGAAAACTTCTTTCTCTTCGGCCTTACAGCAGACCAGGTCGTGGAACGCAAGGCGCAAGGCTATCGTCCATACGATATCTATCTTGGAAACCCTGAGCTCAGAGAAGCGATCGACCTCATCAATGCGGGGGTTTTCTCACACGGTGACAGAGAGCTTTTTCGGCCGCTGATCGATGATCTTCTCTACCATGATCCCTACCTGGTGCTGGCCGATTATCAATCCTATATCGATTGCCAGTCAGAGGTGGATCATGCCTGGCGCGACCGCGATCACTGGAACCGCATGTCGATCCTGAATGTCGCGCGCATGGGGAAATTCTCCTCGGATCGCTCCATCCGCGACTACTGTGAAAAAATCTGGGATGTCGGGCCGATACCTGTCGAAAGTTAGCGGAAAAGAAAGTTGGCAGTCGTCGGTAAAAAAAGTTGGCAGTCTTCAGTTTGCAGGAAAAGAAAGTTTGCAGTCGTCAGTTGGCAGTATGCAGCAAGAAAACAAAGTTTGCAGTCGTCAGTCATCAGTATGCAGTTTGCAGAAAAAGAAAAAAATTACTGATTACATGAAATAGTGCTTGCAACAGGTAATGACTCGATTAGAGTTTTGCCAACTGCCAACTGCCAACTGCCAACTGCCAACTGCCAACTGCCAACTTCTTTTTTGATCTGCCTCAACAAAACGTTACTTTTTGTGTGAAACATTCTGCCAGGATGTAAAATATGTCAGTTGTATTACAGCACTTAATTTTCTTCCCGAAGTTGTGACGGTTACGCTAATTGACCGCAGCATTTTCATGGCGAAGGTCATTGATTTTCTATTTAGAATCGGAGTGAAAAAATGGAACTCAACAATATCCAGAATA
>JAUXDV010000139.1 GCA_030620735.1 Gammaproteobacteria bacterium | reverse complement strand
GCCGCGAACTGGTGCGTGGTTCGCGTGTCGCAGCCAGCGCCGGACTTGGCTATAACATGCATGCACGGCTCTCCACCATGATGATTTTTGAGGGAATACCGGGCGAGGGCAAGGAGATTGCCGCGCTTGAAGAGGCGCTCCTCTCCGAGATAGAGAAGCTCAAAAACGAACCGGTTGATGCGTCAGAGTTGAAACGCATCATTACACAGACAGTTGCCTCGAAAGTCTATGAACGGGATTCTCTCTTCTACCAGGCGATGCAGCTGGGGAAGCTGGAGACAGTTGGTCTTGACTGGCGTATGAGTGACACTGAAATCGATAAACTCAAGGCAGTAACGCCGCAGCAGATCCAGAGTGTCGCAAAACGCTATTTAGTCGCCGAAAACAGGACGGTGGCGATGCTGGATCCGCAGCCAATGGATGAGGAGCAAACGCTTAAACAGCAGCGCGCACAACAGATGGGGGGAGCTGCTCATGCTCACTAGGGTTCTCGTATTACTACTCATTTTGATGATGTCAGCGACTCCTGCTTTTGCAGGCCCGCTGATCAAGAGCTGGAATACCAGCAATGGTGCCAAGGTGATGTTCGTCGAGGCGCCTTCGATCCCCATGCTCGATGTGCGCCTGGTTTTTGACGCCGGCAGTGCGCGCGACAATGGCCGGCCCGGGATAGCCTCGCTCACGAATTCGTTGCTGTCAGATGGGGCGGGCGAGTGGAATGCAGATCAACTTGCGGAGCGCTTTGAAGATGTCGGCGCGAGTTTCTCGACGACCTCGCTGCGTGACATGGGTATCATCTCGCTGCGCACACTTGTCGATGCCGAGGTTCTGGATTCGAGTCTTGAAACCCTGGAAAAGGTGCTTTCGACGCCATCTTTTCCCGAGGAGGCGATCGAGCGGCGCAAGAAGCAGGTCTATGTGGCTCTGGAGAAGCAGAAAGAGTCGCCATCCAGCACCGCCTCGATCGCCTTCTATCAACAACTCTATGGTGATCACCCTTATGCCCATAACTCCATGGGAGATAGCGAGAGTATCAAAGCCATCACCAGGGAGGAGATTACCGCCTGGTACAAACAGCATTACGTGGGAAACAACGCAGTCATTGCGATTGTCGGCGCGGTCGACCGCAAACAGGCCGGGGAGATCGCGGAACGCCTGATGACAAATGTTGCTGCGGGGGAGAAACCGCAGCCTCTAGCAGAGGTCAAGGTATCCGGCAAGGGCGTGGAAAAGCGTATCGAATTTCCCTCAAGTCAGACCCACCTGCTTTTTGGACAACCCGTAATGGCGCGCCTGGATGAAGATTTCTATGCGCTCTATGTTGGCAATCACATGCTTGGTGGCAGCGGTCTGGTCTCCATGCTGGGTGAAGAGGTTCGCGAGAAGCGCGGACTTGCCTACAGCGTCAGCAGCCACTTTATCCCGATGCGCGGCAAGGGCCCCTACCTGTTCAGTGCGCAGACGCGCAATGAGCAGTCGCAAAAGACGCTGAAGGTGATGAAACAGACGCTGCGTGATTTCATCAAGGATGGTCCCACGCAAAAGCGCCTGATCGCCTCTATACGCAATATCACCGGTGGTTTTCCACTGCGTATCTCCTCCAACAGCAAAATTGTCGAGTATCTTGCGATGATGGGTTTTTACGACTATCCGCTGGATCATCTCAATACATTCGTGGGGAAGATTACTGCTGTGACTGCGAAACAGATACGCGATGCATTCAGCCGCCGCGTCAACCCGGATCACTTTGTTATTGTACAGGTCGGTGGTTCAGAACAGGCGCAAGATGCCGCTGCCGCAGGGAAATAAGGGGAATAACAGGGTTCGTCTGATCGGCGGTTCTCACGGAGGCCGCCGTTTGCAGTTTCCCGCCGCCATGGGGTTGCGCCCGACAGCGGAGCGTGTACGCGAAACCCTGTTCAACTGGCTGCAGCAGGATATCGCGTCGGCCAGTTGCCTGGATCTGTTTGCCGGCTCCGGAGCTCTGGGATTCGAGGCGGCATCGCGGGGCGCAGTTCATGTCACCATGATTGAAAGCCAGCGAAATGTCTACCGCTCGCTGCAGCAGAATCTCTCACTGCTGCAACTGGAGGATGTTATCCGGCTGGCGAATGCCGATGCCCTGCGCTGGTTGCAAGGCAGTGCTGAAATGTATCAGCTGGTGTTTCTTGATCCGCCATTCAACAAAAGGTTGATGCAGCCGGTGATCGATCAGCTGGAAGGTGGCGGCTGGCTGGCGCCCGGGGCGCTGATCTACCTGGAGCAGGATCTCCATGAAGAGCCACCGCAACTGCCTGACAACTGGCGCATCATACGCAACAAAACAGCAGGACAGGTGCGCTATCAACTGGTTCAGAGAACAGGAACCAAAAGGAACCAAAAGGGTCAGAGTCGATTGAAAAAACGCAAAAAATCAGAACCGAGTGGATGAGTGCATTTCAATCGACTCTGACCCTTTTGGTTCCTTGTCATTGCGAGGAGCCTCAGCGACGCGGCAATCTTACCGGCATTGGTGTAAAATCCGAAAAAATTTCACAAAGAGAAAGCCATGAATAGTGAAGCAAATGAAATCGATCTCGTAAGCGGTATTGCCGCTTTTGAGTCCAGGCTCTTCTCCTCAGCTGTGCCCCTGTTGAGACCTCTGGCTGATGACGGAAATGCCGAGGCGCAGTACCGTATGGCGATCATGATGCAAAATGGCCTGGGTATAGTTGCAAACGAGCTTGCAGCCTTTAAATATATGCGGGGTGCGGCCGAGTCCGGCCTTGATCTTGCGCAGCATGGGCTGGGTTTCATGTACCTGGAAGGGGAGTGCGCCGCAAAAGATGGCGCAAAAGCAGCAGAGTGGTTCAGCAAGGCGGCTGAACAGGGTCTGGCCGGATCAATGACAACCCTGGCAATGATGTATGAAGAGGGGAATGGCGTAGAGCAGGATCAGGATGAGGCTAAACGCTGGTACAAAAAAGCGGGTTTTGACGAGTTTGGTTAGGTTTTAAGTATTAGGTTTTTGTCATTGCGAGGGAGCCTAAGCGACCGTGGCAATCTGCTTGAGATTACTTCGCTGCGCTCGTAATGACTAAAACCTAAAACCTACCTCTTCCTGCGCTGTTTTACCGCATCCGCCAATATAGTCAGCAGGGGAATAGTATCATCCCACCCAATACAGGCATCGGTGACGCTTTGCCCGTAAACCAGGTCATGGCCGCCATTCAGGGATTGCTGACCACCGACCAGGTGGCTTTCGATCATGGCGCCGAATATGCGTCGATCGCCGCGCGCAACCTGTGCGGCAACATCTTTTCCAACGTCGATCTGGCGTTGATGCTGTTTCTTGCTGTTGGCGTGGCTGAAGTCGATCATCAGCTTGGGATCAAGACCTGCTTCCTCCATCTCTGAAGCTGCAATATTGATACTCTCGGTATCATAGTTGGGGCGATCGCCGCCTCTGAGGATCACGTGGCAATCATTGTTGCCGGTGGTCGAAAATATCGCAGAGTGTCCCGCCTTTGTCAGCGACATGAAGTGGTGCGGGCGTTGCGCAGCGCCTATAGCATCGATTGCAATCTGCAGACGGCCATCTGTTCCGTTCTTGAAGCCAACGGGGGTCGATAGCCCGGATGCAAGTTCGCGATGCCCCTGGCTTTCGGTCGTGCGTGCTCCAATGGCGCCCCAGGTAATCAGGTCGGCAACGTATTGAGGGCTGATCAGGTCAAGAAACTCCGTCGCAGTCGGCAGCCCCATCTCATTGATCTTCAGCAGCAGATCACGCGCCACGTGCAGCCCTTTGTTGATCTCGAACGAGCCATCGAGGTGGGGATCGTTGATCAGTCCTTTCCAGCCGACAGTGGTGCGAGGCTTCTCAAAATAGACCCGCATGATGATAATCAGCTCATTCTCAAGCTTTTTCTGCAGAGCGCTGAGCTTGCCGGCATATTCCAGGGCGGCTTTTGGATCGTGCACGGAACATGGGCCGACGATGACGACCAGACGGTCATCCTCATTATGCAGAACCTTGTGCACATTGAGGCGATTGTCATGCACGGTGCGTGCGGCCGCTTCAGTGACAGGGAATGCCTCATGCACGGATGCCGGAGAGGCTACTTCCCTGATCTTCTGAATGCGCAGATCGTCAGTTTGATAGATAGTCATTGAGTCTAAAGTCGTCAACAAGCAAATAAGCATTTCATTATAAGGCCTGATGGGAGAAAAGAGAAAGCAATCCTGCGCAAAATCAGTGCCAGAGGTGCTTTTATTCAACAACAGAGAGAAGGACAGCAATGCATTGCATTAATGCCCGCATAAGAATAGCATTGATAACATCACTTTCAGAGGGAGTAAACATGGGCATCAAACTCGTCACTGCGGCGCTTGCGTTGCTTCTGGCGTCGCCGGGCATGGCGGCAGATCAGACCTATGAAGATGCCATCAAGGGAAAAAGCTGCAAGGAGTCAGGCTCCCAGCGCCTCGACTGCACCTACCGGATTGGCAGAGATCTCTACATTGCCATTGCCGGCATCGGCATGCCTGACACCGGCATCAATTTTTATGCTTCAAGCCTGGAAGGTGACTACTACGCAAGCGTGGGAGTGCTGCATGGCTGCATCATCGTCACCCCGGGAAAGTTATCAAAGAGTAAAAAAGATGGAGGCTACGCCTTTATCTCCCCAAAAAACGGCAAAGTCTACAAGGACTGGCGCAGCTGCAAAAAGGGCTATTGAGAGGTGCGGCGTCATTTCAGCATCAGAAGCGGGCTTATTTGCTTGATATCGCTATGGTTAAAATTTCGGGTTTTTCCCTATAGAAGTGTTCCCGATGAGGTGCTATTCTCAACCCATTCATAGAAGATAATTGATAATTATCAACATGAAGAACCAAAGGAGAAAATGAAATGATACGCAATTTGGTTGAGATGGTTTTCTGGTCTGCGACGATCGCGGTCACTGTCGGACTCTACATGAATGCAGTGACAAACGCGGAAACGACAACTGTCGCATCACATGATGCGCCGATACAGCTGGTGCAGAGTGAATAAAATTTGCACCTGATTGAAGAAACACAACCCGGCCACTGAGCCGGGTTTTTTGACTACTTTAAAATGCTGTAGTTGATCGATTGCACTTCTCTCGCACGACCTCATCAATCAGCCGTCCGGTATCTGGATGAGTTCTAACTACCGTGCGCGCGCCAGTTGACTTGTGAAATGCCACCCCCCGATCAATACAATCTTGCATTGCTTCTTTATCATCACTACAGGCTGCCAGCATTAACGACAGAGATAATCCAACAGATACAGCCAGGATTCTATGCACATATTTCTCTTGATTTGAGGAAAACCACTGAGGCGGGTTTTTGTGGTCTGTTCCGTAACCCCTCTGCAAAACGGAACAAATACGGAACAAATTCAAAATAAAAGGGCTAGCAATTCTGCTAACCCTTTATTTTTATTGGTCGGGATGGCGAGATTCGAACTCGCGGCCCCTGCCTCCCGAAGGC
>JAUXDV010000058.1 GCA_030620735.1 Gammaproteobacteria bacterium | reverse complement strand
TCTCTAATACGGTCTCGATTACGGTTTTCATAATGCGCGAATTGCTTCAATGGTGGAACTGGTGCTTTTGCCGTCGATAAAAGGCAGCACGATGGTCTCATCGGCAAACTCACGCCCGACGATCTCCTCAACCGCGTAGTCGCCGCCTTTGACCAGCAGCTGCGGCGAGATGCTCCTGATGAGTTTGTAGGGGGTCTCCTCATCAAAAATCACCACGTAATCGACAGCCTTGAGACCGGAGAGTACGAATGCCCGGTCCTGTTCGTTGTTGATCGGCCTGTTGTCGCCTTTCAGTTTCCTCACCGATGCATCGGAGTTGAGTCCGATGACCAGGATATCTCCAAGCTCTCTTGCCTTGCACAGGTAGTGGATATGACCTGCATGGATAATGTCAAAGCAGCCATTAGTGAAGACGATTTTCCGACCGCGCCGCTTTTCAGTCTCCAGTATGGGCTGCAGACTGTTGAGGCTGACGATGGATTGCTGACTGTTGATCGTAAGTTGTTCACGTGACTGGTAGCGCTGAATCTCATCGATGGTGATCGTTGCGCTGCCGAGTTTGCCGACGACCACGGCGGCGGCGGCGTTCGCGAGTTTGACTGCCTGTTTAAGCGTGCTGCCGCTTGCGAGCGAATAACCCAGAGTGGCCAGTACAGTGTCACCCGCGCCTGTCACATCGAATACCTCGATGGCATGCGCAGGAAACTGCACGAACTCGTCATCACTGATCAGGGACATGCCCTTGTCGGAGAGAGTGATCAGGACATTATTGATGCGGTGAGAGCTGCGCAGCAGTTCACCCGCCTTGCTGATGGTGTGCTCTTCATCGGGATCGATGCCGGTAGCATCCAGGGTTTCGATCCTGTTGGGTTTGACCAGCCAGGCGCCTGCATATTTTGCGTAGTCGCTCCCCTTGGGATCAACCAGTACCCTGATACCGTGACTGTTGCACAGCTCAATGGCCTGTTGTGTAAAAGAGGGAGTCAGCACGCCCTTGGCGTAATCTGAGATGAGAACGATATCGCAAGCTTCGAGATGCATCCGCAACGCCGCCAGCATCAGCTCTTCAGTGGCCGTGCTGACGGGGTCGCTGCTCTCCTGGTCGTAACGCACAATCTGTTGATGCGAAGCGATGACGCGGCTTTTGATCGAGGTTTGGCGCGTTTCGTCGGCAATGATGCCGCTGGTATCGATGCGCTGATCATGCATCAGCTGTTTCAGGGTTTCAGCAGTCGGGTCGTTTCCGCTGACGCCGATAACGCTTGCCTGGCAGCCGAGAGAGACCAGGTTGTTGATGACATTTCCTGCGCCGCCCAGTGAGCGCGACTCCCTGGTGACATTAACAACCTGCACCGGAGCCTCGGGCGAGATGCGTTTGCACTCTCCCCACAGGTAGTGGTCCAGCATCAGGTCGCCGATAACGACGATGTGAGGTTGTTTCGACATGCGTCAGATTTGAAACAGGTCGTGTTGATGGATGCGGCGGATCTCATCCGTATAGGCTTGCACACCTTTTTCCAGTGTGAAGAGAGGCTGGTAGCCTAGCTTGTCAGATGTCTCTGAAATATCCGCCTCGGTGTGATTCTGGTAGGCGGCGGTGTAGGGATTGTCGATATACTCAATCTCTGCATCCGTCCCCAGCGAGCTGTTGAGGCAGGTGACGATATCCTTGAACTGGCGCGCC
This sequence comes from Gammaproteobacteria bacterium, assembly GCA_030620735.1. Classification (GTDB taxonomy): domain Bacteria; phylum Pseudomonadota; class Gammaproteobacteria; order Chromatiales; family Chromatiaceae; genus Sva-25. The sequence continues at coordinate 7,569 of JAUXDV010000058.1, read as the reverse complement.
TTGCCGCTGCCGACATTGAATGTGCCGCTGACGCCGCTCTCCATCGCCAGCAGGTGTGCATTCACGACGTCATCGATATAGACGAAATCCCGCATCTGCTCGCCATATTTGAACAGGCGTGGCTGCTTGCCATCCAGTATCTGCAATCCAAGCTGCAGGATCATCGAGGCTGTTTTCCCCTTGTAATTTTCGCCGCTGCCATACACATTGAAGTAGCGAAAGCCGGTGATCTGCAGATGCGGGTTGCTTTGCTTGTAGTGCTCGACATAGCGGTCCATCATCACTTTGGAGAAGCCGTAGACATTTGCAGGCTGCTCGTTTTCCCCCACACGATTTGGCGCCGGGGTATTGCCGTAGGTGGCGGCGCTGCTGGCGTAGATCATGGGTGCGTTCTTTTCGGTACACAGATCCAGCAGGTCGGTGAAGGCGTTCAGATTGGTCTGCACCATCAGCAACTCATCAAGTACGGTGGTGTCAGAAATCGCTGCAAAATGGATCATGTAGTCGAAGTCAGTCGCCCGCAGACGTTGTATATCATCAGGCGTGTTGATGTCGCCTGCGATGACATGGCCATGGAAATTGATCAGGTTCTTGAAGTGGCCGAGACTGGTGAGGTTGTTATTGGGAAAGCGTTTGTCGTCGCGGAAGCGGTCAAACACGATGACATGGCAAGCGGGGTGCTGCTTTTCGATCGCCAGCGCCAACTGACTGCCGAGAAAGCCTGCGCCGCCGGTAATAACGACGCTCTTGTTTGTCAGGTCAAGCATGATAACTCCTCCTTATTCAGACTCATTGTTCAGCGGAGCAGTGCAGCCAGTTCACCAGGTGAACTGATTTTATGCTGTGCCGTTGTTGTTTTGTTGTTATCTGGATCGAAGAAAACGGTATGGCCTATGCCGACTTTCACTGCAGCCTCGATATCGCGTTCACTATCTCCAATCATCCATGAATTGTCGCAGTCTACATCAAATTTATCAATTGCCTGCAGAAACAGCCCGGGCTTTGGTTTTCTGCACTCACACTGATCGCTGTCCGTATGCGGGCAGTGAAACACAGAATCGATGATGACGCCCTGCTGCGCAAGCTCGTTTATCATCCACTGTGTCAGCTTTTGAAAATCATCCTCTGTGTAGTAGCCACGTCCGATGCCGGACTGGTTGGTGACGATGATCAGCAGATAACCCAGTTGCTGCGCATGGCGCATTGCCGGGATGATATCCTCGACGAATGTGAAATCCTCGATTCTGCCGACATAGCCGGTGTCGATATTGATGACGCCGTCGCGGTCAAAAAAAATGGCCCTGTTCATGATTTACGAGACTTGATCGAGAGCCTGGCTGACATCGGCGATGATATCGTCAATATTCTCGATGCCGGCCGAGATGCGAACCATGTCAGGGCTGACGCCGGCGGCAGCCAGTTCCTGCTCATTCAACTGCCTGTGCGTGGTCGATGCCGGATGACAGGCCAGTGATTTGGCATCGCCGATATTGACCAGGCGCAGAATCATCTGCAGGGCGTCGATAAACTGCCCGCCGGCTTCAAAACCGCCGTGTATGCCAAAACTCAGTATTCCGGAAGCTTTGCCGCAGGTGAATTTTTTACAAGCCTGGTGGTAGGGGCTGTCAGGCAAAGTTGCATAGTTGACCCAATCGACTTTGTCATGGCTGTCGAGATAGGCGGCAAGTTTTTCTGCATTCTCACAGTGTCTTTCCATGCGTAGGCCGAGAGTCTCGAGGCCCTGCAAAATTTGAAAAGAGTTAAATGGCGAGATGGCGGCGCCGGTGTTCCTCAGCGGCGCCACGCGGCAGCGGCCAATGTAGGCGGCGGGCCCGAGAGCTTCTGTGTAGACAACGCCATGGTAGGAGGGATCGGGTTCATTCAACATGGCGAATCTCTCCTTGTTGGCGATCCAGTCGAAGTTGCCGGAGTCAATGATCATGCCGCCGATCGAGGTGCCGTGTCCGCCGATATATTTGGTGAGTGAATGGATGACGATGTCGGCGCCATGATCAATCGGGCGGCATAGATAGGGTGTGGCAACGGTGCTGTCGACGATCAGTGGGACGCCGTTTTGGTGAGCAATTTTTGCCAGCTTCTCGAGGTCGACAATGTTGCCCGCAGGGTTGCCGATCGATTCACAAAAAACGGCGCGTGTGTTTTCATCGATGGCTTTCTCAAAGCCGTCGTGATCATCCGCCGACACCATGCGCACCTCGATTCCCTGCCTCGGCAGGGAGTGGGCAAAGAGGTTGTAGGTGCCGCCATAGAGCTGGCTGGTGCTGACAATGTTGGTCCCCGTTTCACAGATGCACTGAATCGCATAGGTGATTGCAGCCATGCCGGATGCGACGCCCAGGCCGGCAATGCCGCCCTCCATCGCTGCCAGGCGCTGTTCGAGCACATCCGTGGTTGGATTCATGATGCGGGTATAGATGTTTCCCGGAACCTTGAGGTCGAAAAGATCTGCGCCATGCTGTGTGTTGTCAAATGTATAGGAGGTGGTTTGGTAGATTGGAACGGCTGCTGCTTTTGTCGTCGCTTCAGATTCATAGCCATGGTGCAATGCAAGGGTTTCAAGTTTCATGAATTCATTCTCCAGGTAATTATTATATTTTGTAACTATTCAGTACGTGCAAGGTCGTCACTCCTCCCGGTCATCTGGACTATTCGCGGAGGACTGCAGGTTCCCGGTTTGATAGAGCTGCCGATAGAGTTCGGATTTCTCCAGCAGCTCTGTATGGGTTCCCATGGAGTTGATCCCGCCATTTTTCATGACATAAATCACATCGGCGTTGATGATGGTCGAGAGTCTGTGTGCGATGGTGATGGTGGTCTTGCTGTTTTTCAGCCGCACGAGGGACTCTTCGATCAACTCCTCGGTTTTCGTATCCAGGGCCGATGTGGCTTCGTCCAGGATCAGCAGCGGCGAATCTTTGAGGAATGCGCGTGCGATGGCCAGGCGCTGCCGCTGTCCGCCGGAGAGTGTGGCGCCGTCCTCTCCAAGCTGTGTGTTGACTCCTTCAGCAAGCAGGCTGATAAACTCTTCTGCGTTGGCGAGTTTGATCGCCTCTTCGATCCGCTCCATAGTTGGAAGCGGTGCCATGCCGTAGGTGATATTGGCGAGTACGCTGTCGTTGAAAAGGACGATGTCCTGACTGACGACGGCAATCTGCTCGCGCAGACTCTTGAGTTTGATGTCGCGCAGATCCATGCCATCCAGAGTAATGGATCCCTGGTCAATGTCGTAGAAGCGTGGAATCAGGTTCGCAATGGTTGTCTTGCCGCTGCCCGAATGGCCGACCAGCGCAATATTCATCCCCTTTTTCAAGTTCAGGTTGATGTTCTTCAGAACCTGCTTGTCTGTGCCCGGATAACTGAAGGAGACATTGTGAAACACAATATCACCATTCACCCGGGGCAGTTCATGTGTTCCCCGGTCCTTTTCCTTCTCTTCATCAAGCAGCTCAAAGATCGACTCGGCGGCCGCTAGTCCCTTTTGCAACGGCTGCATGACTGAGGCAAGGCGTTTTGCCGGGGCGAGAGTCAATCCCAGGGCGATATAAAAGGCAAACAGATGACCGATTGATTGCTGCGCCTGAATTGCGTACAGGGTGCTGAGGACAATAACGACGCTGACACTGATTGCAGCAATCAACTCTACCGTGGCGGTATTACCGGCGCCGGCAAGGAGCGCTTTTTGTTGATACTGGCGTATGCGGTTGGCGACTTGAAAAAAACGCTGTTTCTCATACGCCCGTCCATCGTGAATCTTGACGATTTTGTGTCCTTTGATACTCTCCTGGAGAATATGTGTCATCTCGCCCAGGCTGTGCATGTTGACATGACTGAAGCGACGCACCCGTTTGGAGAATGCCTTTGCGACCAGGAAGATGGGAGGAAAAATAATAAAAATGCTGAGTGTCAGCTTCCAGTTGAGATAGAGGGCGTAACTTAGCAGCACCACGATCATCACACTATCCTTGATCAGAGTCATGACGGTGCTGGTTGCCGCGGAGGTCACCATGGTCACGTTGTTGGTGACCTTTGACATGATGCTGCCCGAGGAGTATTTGTCGTAATAGTGAGTCGGCAGATGACACAGGAGATCAAACAGGCTGGTGCGAAGATCCAGCACGATCTTGCCTGAAATCCAACCCATCAACCCCTTTGACAGCAGCATCAATAGACCTCGAGAGAAAAACAGCAGTATCAGAAGTCCCAATGTGACCTTCAGGCTATCCATGTCTTTTGCCACAAAACCGCCGTCGAGCAGAGGTTTGGAGAGGGCAGGGATGCCGGCTTCCGAGAGGCCGAGAAGAATCATCGCGCCAATGGTGATGGCGAACTGCTTCCGATAGGGCTTGAGGTAGCGAAGCAGCCGCAGATAGGTCTCTTTTGAGCTCGGCTTGTTGTCTGGCGTTTTCATGCGCTATGCGGAAGACGACAGTCGTGGAAGCAATACAAGCAGCCATACACAGGCGCATAGCAGCAGCGCGAGAAATACCGCTGCAGAGCCAATGTCCTTTGCGCGGCCTGACAGCTCATGCAGATCCGTTCCTATTCTGTCGATGGCGTTTTCAATTGCAGAGTTAAGCAGTTCCACCAGCGGAACCACCAGCCAGCTGCCGAGCAGCAGCGCCCGCTCGATACCGGTCTCTCCCAGATAGAGAGCCAGCGGAATCAGCAGCAGAGATGCATAGACCTCCTGGCGGAAAGCCTCCTCGTGTTTAAAACAGGCGCGAAACCCCAGCATCGAGTAGCCAAAGGCGTTGCTCAGACGTTTGATGCCGGTGGCATTCTGATTCCCCATCTCTAAGACTCTGGTGGTTGCCAGCGCAGATCGAGTTCACGCGCCGCCTTGACATCGTCCAGGCGTTTGACCGGCATGCTATGCGGCGCCGAAGTGACGGTCTCAGGCTGGTGTTCGGCTTCATGGCGAATCTTTTGCATCACCTCAATAAAGTTGTCCAGCTCTTCCACAGACTCGGTCTCGGTCGGCTCGATCAGCAGGCATTCGGGAATCAGCAGCGGGAAGTAGGTGGTTGGCGCATGTACGCCGTAATCGAGCATGCGTTTAGCGAAGTCCATGGTGCTGACCCCCAGCTCTTTCGCCTCATTTTTCAGCGTGAGGATGAATTCATGACTGGCTCTGCGTTCGGGATAAGCGGCCTGAAAACCTGAATCTATCAGCAGCTTCATCAGGTAGTTGGCATTCAGGGTGGCGTATTCGGCAACCCGCACCATGCCCTCGCGTCCAAGCATTTTTGCGTAGATGTAGGCGCGCAGCAAAACACCCGAGTTGCCTCCAAAGGCGGTGAGCTGGCCGATGGATTGAGGGCGCTCTGTTTGCGTCAGCCACTGATAACTGTCGCCGTCATAGTCGATCATTGGAACCGGCAGGAAGGGGATCAGGCGTTCACTGACGCCGACAGGACCTGCGCCGGGGCCGCCCCCGCCATGCGGTGTCGAGAAGGTTTTGTGCAGATTCATGTGGATCGCATCAAAGCCCATATCGCCCGGTCGAACCTTGCCGAGGATGGCATTGAGATTGGCGCCGTCATAGTAGAGCAGCCCTCCGGCCTTGTGGACCAGGTCGGAAATTTCACGGATGCGGCGTTCAAAGACTCCAACCGTCGAGGGATTGGTCAGCATGATGCCGGCTGTCTGCGGCCCCAGTACACTTTTCAGGGCATCGATATCGATATCACCATCTTTCATGGTCGGGATTTCGCGAACCTTGTAGCCGCACATGACAGCAGTGGCGGGGTTAGTGCCGTGGGCCGCATCGGGCACGATGATTTCACTGCGTTCGCGATCGCCATTTGCATCATGGTAGGCTTTTATCATGGCAATGCCGGTAAATTCGCCCTGGGCGCCGGCAGCGGGTGTCAGTGAGACCTCGCGCATGCCGGTGACCTCTTTGAGGATCTCCTGCAACTCATACATGCAGGCCATGAATCCCTGGCTGTGACTTTCCGGCGCATAGGGATGGCGCGCCAGGAATCCCGGCAGCATCGCGAGCGTGTTGCAGCCGCGCGGGTTGTATTTCATGGTGCAGGATCCCAGCGGGTAGAAATTTGTGTCGATGGAGAAGTTTTTCCTCGAGAGGCGCGTATAGTGGCGCACTGTCTGCATCTCCGACACTTCAGGCAGGGCGGCAGGCTGCTTGCGCCGCAGTGATTCCGGAATAGTGTCAAGAGAGGCGGCGTGGCCGGGAGCCTGTGCAACTGCACGCCGCCCGGATTGTGATTGTTCAAATATCAACATGAGGTATGCTTAGCTCTGATCAAATTTTGGTGTAACAGGGCATTTCGCCTGGCGATTCATAATACGGTCGAGCTTGTCGCGAAAACTCTCTATCTGCTCTTCGGTGCGCTTCTCTGTTGCGCATACCAGGATGGCGTCCCCGAGTTCCGGATATTCCACGCTCAGATCATAGCCGCCGAGTACATTGTGTGCGGCCAGAGAGCGCAATACATTTTTTGGCGAGGCATTGATTTTCAATACCCTCTCATGGAACGCGGGGGATGAGAACAGCGTGTCGACACCATCGATACTGCACAATTTTTCAACCAGCTTGCCGGTATTTGCATGTGCGGCGGCGGCCGTTTTAGCCATTCCTTCGCCGCCCAACAGCGCCATGTAGATGGTTGCGGCGGTGACCATCAACCCCTGGTTGGTGCAGATATTGGAGGTCGCCTTGGAACGTCGGATATGCTGTTCACGCGCCTGCAGCGTAAGGCTGTAGCCGCGCTTGCCGTCAAGGTCCTCGGTGCCGCCGATGATGCGCCCCGGCATCTGGCGTACATGCTGCTGCCTGCAGCACATGAACCCCAGGTAGGGGCCGCCGGATGAGAGTGGAATTCCCAGGGGCTGGCCCTCTCCGCAGCAGATATCCGCACCTTCATCACCCCATTCGCCGGGCGGCTTGAGAATGGCCAGCGCGAGCGGATTGACGACCGCAATGCTGATTGCGCCGTTGCGCATTGCCCAGTTGGTGAGTGCGTCGACATCCTCGAGCACGCCGAAAAAGTTGGGCTGGGGAATGACCAGCGCGGTGATGTCTTCACCGCTGTAACCGTCGAGTGCATCAAGATCGGTTTTTCCGCTTGCTTTATCAAAAGGAAGCTCAAGCAGCTCGATCTTCTGATGGCGCACGATTGTTTGTACTGTCTTTCGATAGGCCGGATGCAGGCTGCGCGGCAGCAGCACCCGTCTCGATTTTGATTTTCGGTTGGCGCGCACGGCCATCAATATGGACTCGGCTACTGCCGATGCGCCGTCATAGAGGGAGGCATTGGAGACATCCATGCCTGTCAGTGCGGTCATCATCGATTGATATTCATACAGCAGTTGCAGCGTTCCCTGGCTGGCTTCAGCCTGATAGGGAGTGTAGGCTGTGTAGAATTCGCCGCGGGTGGCCAGTTCCCACACTGCAGCGGGGATATGGTGGTCGTATGCGCCGGCCCCGATGAAGCAGCTTGGCTGACCATCTGCCGCCGCCTGCTGATGCATCAGTTCAGTGATCTCCATCTCGCTCATTCCTGCTGGAATGGCGTCGAGAAC